>NZ_RHNQ01000029.1 GCF_003946275.1 Loigolactobacillus backii | reverse complement strand
GAGTAAACAAAAAGCACATTCACCGAAGTGAATGTGCCGTTCAAAATCTCCACCAATACGATTTGACAGAGACCCAATAAAATTTACCCACTAACTGATTTGACCGCTATGTTTAATCACGCTGCGTTGTCATATGAATTTGAAAAGTTAACAAGAATGATGCTGCCAAGAATACTGTGACCACTAAGTAAGGATAATGATAATTCATATCCAGTAACATCCCTGACATTATTGGCCCGATCACATTACCAACGCTAGTCAGCGACATGTTTAGCCCGTTAATCAGGCCCTGACTAGTTGTGCTGGCCTTAGTTAACAAGGTCGTAATTGCCGGTCGCAATAAATCAAAAGACGAAAAGACAATTAAAGTTGCCACAACAACTTCCCATTTAGAATGGGCCAAAATAATCCAAATCGTACCCGCAAAACTAAAAAAGAAGCAGTAACGAATCAGTTTGGTCTCCCGAAAAAGCACGACTAACCGGTCAAACAGTGCCACTTGCATAATCAACGAAATTGCCCCATTTAGAGTCAACACTAAGGCAATGTTATTTAACGTAAAGTGAAAAACTTCATTAACGTAAATACTGTAAATACTTTCGAACCCTTGTAAACCAAATGATGAAACTAAGATCATAATAAAAAGTAAAATAATCGGTTTAGTTAAAAATGACTTAACTCCCGTTTTTGTACTCTTAGTTTTCCGGGCCGCCACAATATCCGGCGCTAGTAGGTCATCTTCTTTAGGTAATAAAGTAATTAGCGCAATCATACTAAGCAGACCTAAAAATCCAGCACTCCAAAAAGGTGCCTTATAATCAATTTTAGCAAGCAGACCACCAATTCCGGGTCCCAAAATTAAACCACCACTAAAAGCGGCCGATAACCAGCCCACAACCCGCGCCCGCTGACTTCGCGTTGTAATATCGGCGGCCATTGCCATCGCAGTCGGTACAACCATTGCCGCCGACAAACCACCAACAATGCGTGATAGATTAAACATGTAGAGATGATTCGTTAACGCAAATAAAACTTCCGAAACCATGTATAAGAATAATCCGCTAACTAAAACTGGTTTACGCCCGATTCGGTCAGATAAACGACCAATCACTGGTGAAGCAATGAATTGCGCTAAGGCAAACAGTGCACTCATAATTCCAATATCAGTGGCCGATAAATGAAGTTCATTTTTAATAAACGGCATAACTGGAATAACCAAACTAATTCCCAAGCACACCAAAAACTCGCTAAAAATCAAAATGAAAATAGCGCGTTTCACCTTTTTTGTCACGTCACCCACTCCTTCAACATAAAAAAACAATACTTGCCAGTATACCGATAATAGCGTGCTTTTGTCCACTAATTGGCGCTATAAAATATAGTAGACCCACGGAACATTAACCTAATGTAGCACGCTGGCCCCATTTAATTGCCAGATCAATCAAGGCCTTTTCCTGACTAGTTAGCAGGCGATCGCGCTTATAGGCAATAAACGTCTCACTTTGTAATTCTTCAGTTGCTAATTGAAATGTATTTAATCGCGCCTTGGTGGGGTGGCTTTGCCAGACGGACCGTGGTACCAAAGTTGCGGCAGCAAAATTATGCTGTACTAATTTGATTGCAGTATTGAGACTGGCCGTTCGTAAAATCACTTTGGGATAAATATTATTCTTAGTTAAATATTGATCAATAAATCGTTGGAACCCAGAATTTTTATTTTCCATAATCATCGGCTGATTATCAATCAACTCATGACTACTGTTAATCAAACGCAACTTTTTGATTTGCGCCTGATAAGCTGGGTGGCTAGGTGACAGGACTAGACAAACCGGCTCCCGGTATAACAGTTGATAATGAATCTGACTATTATCAATTGGTAAGACACCAATGTAAAGATCCAAATTATCATTAATTAACTCGGTTTCAACCTCACTGCTGGGGTATTCAACAAGCCGCAGATCAACGTTAGGGTAAGTAGCGTGATATTCAGGTAATAACCGGGGCAAAATTTGCTCACCTAACGATTGGGTAACGCCAATCGTTAGACGCCCGTGCCCGGCCTCATTCAAGACTGCTAAGCCATGGTATAAAGAATCATACTGGGCCACAATATGTCGTAAGCGGTGTAAATAATACTCTCCCGAATAAGTTAACCGTAACGGATGATGCCGCCGATCGATTAACTGAACACCTAGTTGTTCCTCTCGCTGGCGAATTAATTTACTCAATGCTGGTTGCGTCATAAATAACATTTCCGCCGCGGCAGTAATGTTACCGAGTTTGGGAACTGCTTCCAGAATTGAAATAAACTGTTTATCTTTTTCAAGTGGTGTCATAGCGGGCACTCCTTTTTTAATCTCAACTTATGCCAATAATAGCATACTTTTAGTATAAAATAATTATTTCACAAATTAGTTTATTTGTTTAATAATGAAGTTGTAAAATGCTTACTTGCTTAATAAATAAGCACTTTTAAAATTAATGTTTAGGCAACAAATAATTATCATACCAATAATCGCATATTAAATGTAAGGGAGTTCTTCTAATGAAATTTATCGGTATCGTTGGTACTAACGCTGATTTTTCGTATAACCGGCAGTTACTACAGTACATGCAGACTCACTTTGGTCCTAAGCAAGAAATTGAAATTTGTGAAATTAATCATCTGCCACTTTTTAATGAAAATATCGTCAAGCAACCACCTGTTAGTATCACTCAATTGGCCGCTAAAATCAGCTCTGCAGATGGTGTCATCATCGCAACACCGGAATACGATCATTCAATTCCAGCCGCTTTGAAGAGTGTCTTAGAATGGTTGTCTTGCGAGTTACATCCTTTTAACCATAAACCAATTATGATTGTTGGTGCCTCTTATGGACCCCAAGGTGCTTCCCGTGCGCAACAACATTTACGCCAAATTTTGGATTCACCTGGTTTAGGTGCCTTTGTGCAACCGGGTAACGAATTTCTATTAAATTACGTTAAGGCCGCCTTTGATGAGCAACATCAATTAAAGGATCAACAAACAATTAGCTTTTTAGAAAGTTGTTTTAACAATTACTTAGATTTCACGACTTTAATTAATCAGAAATACCAAAAGAAGGTCACGCAATTGCCACAAGAATCACAAATTACTTGGAATGGTGCCTATGATGTCATTGTTGTTGGTTTCGGTGCCGCTGGTGCTACGGCTGCACGTTTTGCCGCAGACAACGGCGCCAAGGTACTTTTAACCGATGTTGCTCCAGAAGGACACGAAGGTGGTAACGTTCGCTATGCCGGCCAAGTCGTTGCAACCGGAACGGATTATACTAAAATGCTCAGTTATTACAAGGCAATGTTAGGTCCAATTGATCTGGATGATACGCTGCTACAAACCTACGTTCAGGGCATGATTAATATGCGTAGTTATTTTAAGAATTATCTAGACGTGGAACCAGTCAGCTACAATGATACCTATAAAAATGGAAGTCACGGTGAAGTCGCAAAGGATTTGGCTCCAGAATACCCTGAATTCCCCGGTTCTGATACTTTTGATCTCAGCATGGTCCACGAAGGCTTTTTTGACGCCGCCTTATGGAAAAATCTCCGGCAGCACGTTGTTGATCGAACTAATAATATTGATGTTTGGCTGTCCTCTCCCGCACAGCACCTAGTTCAAGATCCACTGACCAAAACGATCACTGGCGTTACCATTAAACGCAATGGCCAAAATGTTAATATTCAGGCGAAAAATGGTGTTGTACTAGCCTGTGGTGGCTTTGAAACGGATAAACAAGCAATCCAAGACTATTTAGGTGCTCCACATTTGGCACCAATCGGAACACTTTATAATCAAGGCGATGGCATTAAAATGGCCGAAGAAATTGGTGCCGATATGTGGCACATGAAGAGTTACGAAGGATTAGGCCTACTTTCAGGAATGACCTTTGCAACTCACCCTGGTGAACGTGGTAAATTAATTTTAGCGCCATGGAAAGATCTTTATACTGGTAGTATTTTTGTTGTTGGTGATGATGGTAGTCGCTACTTCCGTGAAGACGAAGCAAATCGTCACGGTCGTTTGTACAGTCACGGTACTTGGCGTATTCCAACCGCCCAAGACCATCCTTACCTAATTTTTGATCAAGTTCAATTTGACCAATTTAAGGCCGCCAAACAGTTACCTGAACAAGATTTCTTTGAACGTGTCATTCAGGCCGCTAATTTACCTGAATTGGCCCAAAAGACAAATCTCAATGCGGCAACCTTGCAACAAACAGTCGCTGACTTTAATACTTTTGCCAAAACTGGCCACGATTACAGTCAACACCGTGCCGCTAAAACGATGCGGGCTTTAACTACCGGTCCATATTACGCAGTTAAACTGGAATCGGGAATGCTAAATACGCAAGGCGGACCACGGCGAAACGCTAACGCCGAAATTTTAAACACCCAGCTCCAACCAATTCCCCACTTATACGGAGCTGGCGAACTCGGTGGCGCTAATGCCAATCAATATGCTGGCGGCAGTAATCTTGCCGAGTGTTTAATTTTCGGTAAAATTGCTGGTGAAAATGCAGCTAAAGAAAAAACGACGTCAGTCAGCACCCCAACGACTCTTAACGCTAAGGTTGATTTAGGCAGTAACGACCTAGCTCCTGAAGATTCGCTAAAGGACATCAGTGTTGGCGAAAATCAATATTTGGGTGTCAGTGATACCGGAATTGGTGGCCAGGTGGTAGTTCGCGTGACCTATACCAACCAGCAAATCAAAAACGTCGAGGTTGTCAAGCAAAGTGAAAGCGAAGACGTTGGTAAGGCGGCCGTAGAACAGTTACCGGCCAAAATAGTTGCCGCAAATAGCTATACAGTTGACGCTATTTCAGGCGCTTCTGCTTCTAGTAACGCCATTAAAAGTGCCGTTAAAAATGCGTTAACCAAGGCAAAAACAACCAATTAATTTACTTGATTAGCTAATGTACCAAATAAAAAGCGGTCTAAATTCAAGTTATTTCTAACTTGAATTTAGACCGCTTTAATTACTCAAAATAACTTATATAATTGTTGCTTGCAACAGAGTTATGTCAAATTAAACTCGTTCAATCATTAAAATGACAGCGACTGTGTAGGTCCTTTTGGATAAATTCGGTTAAATAAAGCCATTAATTCTAGTTTTCGTTGTGATTTTGGAATAAAGACACCAATTTTTTCCAAGCTATAGCCCGCAACAATGTTCTTATCATCAAAAACAACTGGATTCTTTAAAAGCTGTGGCGTCGCTAAAACAGTATCGATTAATTCATTAAAGGTTAAATTATTGTCAAGTTGTGTCGACTTTGCTACCTTAGACTTTTTGGCAATTAAATCATCTGTTCCACCCGTTGCCATTAAAAATAAATGGGTTAACTCTGCTTTAGTTAACGGTTTTTGAATAATGTTACGTAGTTTAAATTCTAAGTGCTGTTGCTTAAACCACTTCATTAATTTATTTTTTGCCGGATCACTAGTGTGAAAATACATTGTAATCATGCAGGTGCCCCCTTAATTACAGATTGTTACACCCAAGAATAGACTAATATCAACCAAATGCAAGGGATTTTTAAATAATTTATAATTAATTATTTAAAATAGAACGTATTCTACTAAATTAAATCGGCCCCCAACTAGTCTTAGATTTCTAGTATAATGAAAGTGATTTCATTCTGTCACTAACTCACAAGTTATTACTATGGAGAAATAAATGTCCCAAGCAACTAATAAATTACTACTTATGCAACAATTCAGTCGCTTATTCAATTTTTCATTTTTTGAATTTAGTATTCCTGGCTGGCGGCTGACATCGCAAATGCAGCGAAACACTGCGATTACTTTAAATCAACAAGAAATTAAAAACTACGGCAAAGTACTTACGTCAAAACAACCACAAATATTTAGACTACAGCGCACTAACGCTTTAATTTTAGCAATTCCAAAATTAGAAAAAAACAAACTAAGCGGCACTTGGCTCTGTTTCATTCCCCTTGATTCAGCAAATTTTGTTCATACAGTAACGGACAAATCCGATGCAAACAATCTGGCGGCCACACTTTACCTAGCACTCTACCACGTTCCTTCACCAGTTAAATTGAATTTAACCCAGCGACTTGATTCGCTTGTTACGCACTACGCAATGCGTGATCTTTTGCTGGAAGAACTTAAAACTGACGAAACAACGCATTACTACGACATGGATGAGCTCTACAAACATGAATTACTAATGTTAGAAGCAATCACCGCCGGAAATTTACAACGTGCTGAAGCATTGATTGACTACCTGCTTCAAGTACCTGAATACGTCGGTATGCTTAGCTCTGATCCGATAAAACGTGTTAAAGAATTCATCATTGTAACGGTCGTTATTAGTTCTCGAGCCGCTAATGCCGCTGGTGTTCCTTCTGGTGAATCCTATTTTAAAGGGGATAAATTAATTCGGGAGGCCGAAAAGCAAGTTGATTTAACCAATTATAAAGACTTCACCCGTCAAATCGTTGCCTATTACACCAAATTGACGATTCGTTATCGTCAACAAGAGTCACCTTATATTTTCAATATTGAGCAATACTTGCAACAACACATCTATCAACCAATCACTGTCGCAACTATTGCCCAAAAGCTCAATGTTAACGCAACTTACTTATCTCGATTAACAAAGAGTAAGACTGGATTAACCTTAAAACAATATATTTTAAAGCATAAAATCACTGAGGCACGCTACCTACTACAATTTTCAACTCGCTCAGTGCAAGAAATTTCTCTGATGTTAAATTTCTCTGATCCTAGCCACCTAACCCGCGTCTTTCGCCAATATACCGGTAAAACTCCTTCTGAATACCGCAAACAAAGGAAGTAGCAAGGAAGTGGGGCAAAAGTCAGTTTTGGCGCACGTTCTAGAATAGCAGTCGAAAACAGTAAAAGGCCGGGACTTTTTGTCCCAGCCTTTTACTGTTTTCGAAGAACGTGCGTAAAGCCTTAATTTTATTTTCATTTTAAAATTTGAATACTCGACCCTTCGTTAATTTCCGGGTAGGCCTTTTGTTCAACGTACATCGTTCCGGCCAATTCGGGCTTAGTTGAACCGTCAAATACAATTGAAATGTGCCCAAGATTACTTAAATTGGTCATGACCTCATTACCGACGGCTGTAATTGTATACGCTTGATCATCAATTAAGAGTGTCATTCCTGGCTTTGGTGTTGCCTTAACCGGCATAACATCAATCAAGTAACAAGAAGAACGTAACGCGTCCGGAGCCTCTTTACCAAAGAAAATCACCATATTGATTTCTTTAAAGCCCTTTGCTTCAGCACCAATTTCAGTAACTGTCGTTTCAAAAATTGTCGTCTTAACACTTTCCATTTTAACCTACCTCCTTTTATTTTGCGTACAAACCAAAGCTAGCTACCCAAGCAACTAAAACTCGCGGAACCCCGTTAATAAAGCGTGAATAAAGTACCGATGGAACCCCCACTTCAACGGTTTTAGAATCTGCTTCTTCTAAACCTAAACCAACTGGAATAAAGTCACAGCCATTTTGTGTATTAATGGCAAATAATGCTGGTAAAGCATACTGTGGTGGAATTGTGCCCTTACCGATTTCTAAACCAATTAACGTTCCGATAACTTGGCCAATAACTGCTCCTGGCCCAAGCAACGGTGATAGAAATGGCAGCGAACAAACAAACCCGATGACACAAAGCCCAACTACGTTACCGGCCAGTGGCGACATTAATTTCGCAAAAATTTTACCAATTCCCGATCCTTGAATAATCCCGATTAGTAATGCCACAAAAGCCATAAAGGGAATAATTGTATTGATAACCGTTTGAACTGATTCCTTAGCAGCTTGATTAAAAGTTGCCACAACTTTACCGGCGCCAGTACCAATCTTGGCAATAAAGCTAGTGTGGTGTAGCTGCTCAGTAAGCTTCTTACTGGAATCATATTTAGGCGCTGTGGTTTCCTCAGTTTCCGAAATTGGCGCCGTAACTGCAGTTGTTGCGATCGTCTCTGTACTATCATCAACCAAGGCAACTTGTTTATCGGTAACAGCAGAAACATAAATTTCCGGGTGAATAAATTTCTGTAATGGGCCACTTTTACCAGTTGGCAAAACGTTGACCGTTAAAATTCCCTTTTTAGGGTAAATACCACAACGTAACGTACCGCCACAATCAATAATTGCCAGTGCCGTTTCTTCATCTGGAATCGATGTTTTGAAACCATCAACGGCCTTCATACCGGTCAATTTTTCGATGCGGTCAACAATACTCGGTCGTTCACCACCTGTAACATAGATAAATTGATGTTTTTGTTCAGTCGGTGTAATAATTAGTGGCCCACCATAACCGCCACTGCCTTTAGTGATTTTTATACTTTTCCAAGCCATAATTAATTTCTCCTAACGTGTTTTTAACCTAATCTACGCAGCATCCGTTTCTCCCTGTTCTTTAACCGACAACTTAACTTCTTTAGAAAGGATTACCCCGCTTGTCTTACAAACATAAGCGGTCGTAAAATCAGTAACCCAGCCACCAATGAAGTTCATCACTAAACCAACAAGCAAATAACGAACGGCCAAATCCATCGTGTTTAAGCCTAATTTTTGGACACCCTGCGCAATTCCTAACCAAATAAATAATTCACCTGGATTGATGTGTGGAAAAACCCCGTTACTTGTGTGGTTAAACTGAGCTAAAGCCGCGTAATAGCTAGGCTTATAGAATTCTGGCATAAAACGGCCTAATGAAAATGACATGGGATTACCTAACATGAACGCTGCCAAAAACGGTAAAATCATGTAGCGTGTGATGGGATTTCTTGATGAAGCCTTGGCCAATTTTTCCATTCGCTCTTCGCCTAAAAAGGAAATAATGGTATTCATCAGAACTAATAATAGCAAGACAACTGGAATGATCGTCGACATCCAAGTAATAAACGTTTTACCACCAGTTTGAAATAGGTTCATAAAACCGGAAGCAAAACCAGTAATATATTTCATTTCATAATTCCTTCTTTCTTTAATCTACCCTGAAAATGATTGATTTTACTTCTGAAATAGGTCACCAGTGGTAACTCAAAGAAATTCGTTTGACCTGAAAAATCACGTTCGGCCAAAGTGCCATTCTGGTACTTAATCAATGTTTGATAAGCGTTCAAAAGACACTGGCGAATTAAACGGTTTTCTTGATGAAGTTGCGTATAATCCGTAACTAATTCAATAAATGACTGCCCATTAAAACGTTTAATTTCTTTAAAGTGAGCAAATATTGTAATCCCTTTCATTACTTGGCAACTTTTAATTACGTTGTTGCCATCTAGCGCAATTAAAAGTAACGTTCCTGCCTGTAATCTTTTTGGATTACGTCCGATCAGAACCCGACCACGCCGTCGTAACTGGCCGTAATGTTTGGCAAAATTACGAACCTGGAGGAAACCCAATGCCGCTTGAAACAAGAATGCTAAAAAGATAAAGATAATAAGTATAACTAAGTTTGACATCTAAATTCCCTCCATTAACTGGTCAATCGGTTGATCGATTTGGTAGTGTAATAAATTTTGCAGGATATCCTTTTGGTGAACTAAATTGAAAATAAAATCATAAATAATATCTAGTACACGATTTAGTTGTTGATTTAAATTTTGGGGAATGCCAATCAAAAAGATAAACCGAACTTCACGTTTACCAGCCTTAAATGGCTCCTTCAAAATACCAACACTTAAACAAATTTGCTGTTTTTTTACCTCATTAATCGCGTGGGGAATGGCAACACCGTTTTCAAAAATACTACTGCCCAACAACTCACGCTTATGCCAAATTCGTTTAAAACTAGCCGCTAAATGACCCTTTTCCGTCTCTTGATCAATCATTTGATCAACCAACTCGCGGTAAGTCGTCGTTGCTGGGGCCAAATAATTAACTGCAAAAGTACACGATTTGGCCTGAATTGCCCGCTGAACTAACGAAATCGTAATCTTAGTACTGAGTTCTTCGGTTCTAAATAGTTCATCTACCCGAACAACTGGCGTGTAATTTCCACCTAAATCCAGTGGTCGATCGGAGAATATTAGTAAAAAATTCAAATCAGGTTGCTTTAGCTTGGCCAAATCATGAATTGCCACTACTTTAATTTGATCCGCAAAAACTTCGGCCAATTGCTTCTTTAAAAATTGTTGAGCACCAATCCCGATATTTCCGACTAGACCGACTGTTTGAACTGCTGGTAAAAAATCTTGTGTATCATCCAGCGCTAATTGAAAATAAATTGCTAAATAATTAGCCTCGACTGAATTAATGATGACGCCTAATTGCTGTTCTAGTGTCGTAAGTGAAATCAGTGCTAACTCGGCCGCCACTGGATAATTTTTAACAATTTCGTTAGTAAAAATATCACTTGCCGGCGTCGTGAAAATAGCGCGATTACACAAGAATAATAGGTGATACTTAATTTGCTCATGAAAGTGTTGATAGTCTAAATTGACCTGAATGTGTGTTTCAATTTGCTGTTGAATGATCTCGATTAAGGCCCAGTTCTCTTTGACCGCACATTCAACTAATTTCTTATCCAGTAAATCCGAATATTTAAGATTTAAGGGATAATACAATAAATCCTTTTCATTTTCAGTTAATGGTTCTTGCCGCAATTTGCCTAATGCCATTGTTAGCTGTTGTACTGCCGGCGTTAGTCTAACTAAATTAGTGTAGTGTGGAATTGTTTCGTCAAAACGATAACCCAATTGCCACAAATAGCAAAGTACTGCCGTAAATTTTTTCAAGCGAACCGTTTCTGTTGTTTTTCCAATTCGATCGATCAGTGATTTTATCTTTTCATCCAATCGATATTCGGAAGAAAAATAATCGTAAGTTTCATTTAGTAAAATAATTGGTAGTTGGTATTGTTGTCCTAGTCGCAATTTAATACCGTGATTGGATACCGATACAATCGTGGCTTCATAATATTGCAACGTTTGTTTCAGCTTAACTAAATCCTTACTCAGCGTACCCTTACTGATTGTTAATTTATCCGCCAAATCATCCTGAATTAGGTAGCCCTTGGTTTCAACTAATTGGCGAAGAATAAAGGCCTGGCGCTTTTCACTATCATTGAAGTCCAGTGATTCGCGTAAATAATTAACTTGTAAATGACTAAGTGCGTGATAATCAATAATCTGAAGGTAGTAACGCCCATGCCGCTCTTTAATTTGAGCAATTCCAATCAAAATCGTATTTAACCGGGTAATTCGTTTTTGTAATGTCTTTTGGGAAATATTCTCAAGCGTAATTAATTCGGCAAGGGAAACCGAATCATGCGTAATAAATCGTTTTAACAACCGATAATCTTGATTATCCACCTAGTTTCCCTCCACATCTTTTTATCCGCGAGACTTACCTCCCGCCACATTTGTTGTAACACCGGTAATATAGCTTGCCTTGTCAGAAAGATAGTAACAAACTACATCAGCAACTTCTGATAAACGTCCACTACGTCCTAATGGTGTCGTAGTTGTACTCTTGTAACCAGCCCGTAATTGTTCAACTGTTTTATGTCTTGTATAAGCCAGCGCCTCTTCGTATGAAGGTGTCCGTAAACCAGTTGCTTCCATGATGCCTGGCGCAATACCAACAACGCGCACGTTAAATTCGCCTAATTCCTTAGCCCATGAGCGTGTAAATCCATTAATTGCACCTTTTGTGGCCGAATAAACACTTTGGCCTTGTGAACCTTCTAACCCGGCTTCGGAAGACATATTAACGATAACGCCTTCATGTTTCGCGGCTAAAATACGGCCGACTGCTTGGGACATCAAGAAGACACTCTTAACGTTAACCGTAAACATTTTATTAAATGCGGCTTCATTTAACTCATATTGTCCATCTGCCTGTTTGGCATCGACTAGCAAACGAGGTAAATTAATTCCGGCGTTATTAACTAAACCGTCAATTGTTTTAAATTTAGCCACAACTTGTTTAACCAGTGCATTAACCGCCGCCTTATCGGTTACATCAGTTTGAATAAAAGTTAAGTTATCCGCCTTAAACTGTCCTTCTCTTAAATCAGCGTTAATCACGCTAACTCCTTGATTAATCAATTCCTGAACAATTGCGTCCCCGATACCCGATGAACCACCTGTCACGATAATTGTTTTACCTTGTAATTTTAACCAATCAATTGCCATTTGAATTTCCTCCTTAATTTCTATGTCCAAAGCATAACGAAACCGCTAACATTTATTAAGTCAGTAAAATTCTCAGGTTGGGATAAAACAATACAAGAATCATAAAATAACTATTGGTTTTGCTTAACTAGTCTATTTTAGAGGGATTAATATCGATTTATATAAAATTGGTCTATCAATCTAATAACTAAATTATACGGAGTGGGCGGGCTAGCTAATAGGATAAATTGGCTTAAAATAGAACAAATTTGATCAAATAGTCTTTCAAAGATCATTTCATTATTACGCTGCAAGCATCGCGATTAAAAATGTTGCAAAAATGAGCCACTGTCGGTTAGCCCTTATACCACTGACTCTTCCCAATACATGTAGCAACTAAATTCACGAAAAAAATAGACCTCAAAAGTGACAATTAGAAACACTAATAGCTCATTTAAATATTTAATGAGCCAAGCATTTTTCTTTTAAGTCACCATTTCTTTTAAGATCTATCATTTTTATTCAATTATATCGGTCAATTAATTAGTTTAACCGCGCTAATTTTAACCGTTGCTGCTCAACTGGCTTCCCGGGATTACCCACAATTGTCGTATAGGCTGGCACATCCGTTAAAACAATCGTTCCGGCACCAATCTTTACGTGCGCACCAATTTGGATTGCACCTAGTAATTGTGCACCTGCACCAATCAGAACATCATTAGCAACAACTGGGTGGCGCCGGCCGGCTTGAAGGTGCCGTGAACCCAACGTGACATTATGTAAAATTGTCACCCGATCACCAATCACCGCCGTTTCACCAATAACAACACCTGTCCCGTGATCAATAAAAACTTGCCGGCCAATTTGAGCGGCGGGGTGAATTTCAACGCCGGTTACTCGTTTTCCCCAGTGTGCAATTAATGCGGCCAATAAGTGATGACTATGCTGTTGAAACCAATGTGCCAATCGGTAAAAGGCCAAGGCGTGAAAGCCAGAATAAGTCAAAATAACTTCCCACACGCTATGAGCTGCTGGATCGCGTTGTTGAATCGCTTTTGCTGCCGTAAACATGCACTCGTCTCCTTTTTAAATCTGTGCGAAGGCTTGCTGCAGATCGGCCAGTAAATCTGCACTATCCTCTAAACCAACTGATAGGCGAATCAACTCATCCTGAATACCATTTTCCAGACGTATTTCCCGGGGAATTGCGCCGTGGGTCATGACTGCCGGAATTTCAATTAGGCTTTCCACACCACCAAGACTTTCTGCAAGGTCAACGATTTGCAGGCTTTCAACAAACTTTTTCGGATCCAGCCCAGGCCGTAATTCAAACGAAAGCATTGCGCCAAAGCCGTTCATCTGTTTTTTTGCAATGGCGTAACCATCTCCAGCCGGATTACCTGGATAATAAACTTTTGCCACCTTAGCGTTATTAGCAAGGTACTGATAAATAATTTGTGCATTTTCTTGGTGAACACGCATCCGAACGCCTAAGGTTTTAATACCACGCTGCAATAACCAACTATCATCCGGCCCTAACACACTGCCGATTGAATTTTGTAAAAAGGCCAACTGTTCCGCAATTTGATTATCATTAGTGACCGCTAGTCCAGCAACTACATCGCTATGCCCGCCAAGGTACTTTGTTGCGCTATGGACCACAATATCTGCACCCAGCACCAGCGGATTTTGATTATAGGGTGTCGCAAACGTATTATCAACGATTGTGCGCACGCCTTGTTTCTGAGCGAGCCTGGCAATTGCTTGAATATCGCTGATTCGTAGCAACGGATTAGTCGGTGTTTCCAAATAAATTGCTTTAGTATTACTCTGAATTGCAGCACTAGTGGCCGCCAAATCCCGCGTATCAACTACCGTAAAGGTTAGACCAAAACGTTTTAGCACCTGATTAATTAGACGAAAGGTTCCGCCATAGACATCATTACCAACAACAATGTGATCACCGGCTGAAAATAGTGAGAAAACCACGTGAATTGCTGCTGATCCAGATGAAAAGGCAAAGCCGGCCGTTCCTTGTTCCAGATCCGCGATCAATTGTTCTAACGCTGCCCGGGTGGGGTTACCCGTCCGTGCGTATTCCCATTTTGGTGCACCGCCAACTTTATGCTGGTGAAACGTTGATGAGCGGTAAATCGGAATTGAAACCGCCCCTGTAGTTGAATCTTCGCTAATACCACCATGAATCAATTTAGTATTAAATTTCATAATTATGACCCCTTCTATTTTAATCGTAAATTTTTTTACTTAAATAACGTTCACTTGAATCCGGAAAAACGGTCACGATGGTAGATTGGGCTGGTAATTCCGCCGCAACTTTTAAACTGGCCGCCAAGGCTGCGCCACTTGAACTACCAACAAATAGACCAAGGTTCTTTGCTAACCATTTAACGTATTTAAAAGCCGCAACATCACTAATTGTCTGAACCTGGTCAACCTGAATTTGTTTAAAAAATGGTGGGATAAATTCAACGCCAATTCCTTCAGTTCAATGCGCGTGCTCAGGACCACCGTTTAAGATTGAGCCCTCAGGTTCCACAGTAATTGCCTGCATTGCAGGATATCGTTCCTGTAGCGCACGTGCCGTTCCAACAAAGGTCCCCCCACTGCCAGCTCCGGCCACAAAAGCATTAATTGGCCGTTGTGCTAAATCAGCTAGAATCTCTGGTCCAAGTGTCTGGTAATAAGCATCAGGATTGGCCGGATTTTGAAATTGTAGCGGAACGTAAGCATTAGGAATTTCTTTAGCCAATACTTGTGCTTTCGCAATTGCCCCTTTAATACCGGCCTCTGCTGGTGTATTGATTACTTCGGCTCCCAACGCCCGCATTAGTGTCTGCTTTTCAAAACTAAATTTCGCGGGAACCACCAGCTTAACTGGCAGCTGATACTGCTGTGCAGCTAGCGCAACACCAATTCCCGTGTTTCCCGCCGTTGGCTCAATGATGGTTGTCCCTTCACTAATCTTTCCAATCTCGCGGCCGTGAGCAATCAGTGCCATTCCTAAACGATCTTTAACACTGCCGCCTGGATTAAACATCTCTAACTTCGCGTAAATCCGACTACCATTGGGAACGGCCATTTTTAATCGTAGTAATGGCGTCTGCCCAATCGTCTGGTAAATACTGTTAACCAACATCGTTATTTCCTCACTTTCTAAACTGCTCAAGTATGTATTTCGTAAAATTGGATACAAAAAGGCGCAGATTCAAAGTTACCGAATCTGCGCCTTACACGATTATCTGATTTTACGTTAACCTAAAGGAAGTCACTATTTTTAGGCACACCAATCAGTGGGTCGCGTAAGACGCGATCCACAGCAACAATTGTTTAATTGCGTGTGTGCTAATAGCATAAATGACTACCTCCAAATTACTTTATGGCTTGAGCATACCTGAATAAATAAAACCTGTCAACAGGTCACTTTCTGTAAGTAACTTAATTACAAATTATAGTTTAAGCAAATTGAGTTAATTGTTTCTTTGATAAAACATCGTTCATTCGACCGCTGCGGAAGCCACCGAGATCAAGTGCGACGTACTTAAAACCATCCTTGATTAACTCTTTATTAACTCGTTCGTTAAAGACTAAGAAATCACCAATTCGCGCTTCTGGAATCTCGATTCGAGCAACGTCATCATGAAAACGAACGCGAACAGTTGGAAAGCCAAGATCACGAATGTACTTTTCGGCTTTCATAACTTGTTGAATAGTCGCAGAAGTTAACGTTGTCCCGTATGGAAAACGAGATGAAACTGAGCAAGAAGCAACTTTATTCCAGTTAGTTAAATCTAATTCTTGGGCCAATTCACGAACATCCTTTTTGTACAATCCTGCCTCTTGTAAAAGGCTACGAGCACCTGCTTCATCCCGTGCCCGTAAACCTGGTCGATAGTCATTCTTATCATCCATAATCATGCCATCAAGCACGGCCGTCGAACCATTTTCAGCAGCAATTTCAGTTAACCGTGAATAAAACATTTGCTTAGCGTAGTACCAGCTATCGGCCAGATTCTGTTTGATGTGATCATTAGCCAAGTAGTCAAGCGTTGTTGCTTGGACGTTAGCACCTAACTCCTTTGCCAATGAAATGGCCCTATCAAATTCTTCGTTCGTAAATAATTCTGAGTTAGCAACAACCGCAACAACATTCTCACTGCCAAGTGTATCTAGCGCCATTTTTAAAATCAAGGTACTATCAATCCCACCAGAAAAAGCAACAGTTACCTGGTTTAAGCTCTTTAAAGTTGTCGTTAGTGTTTGTTTTTTTCGTTTAATGTTTGCATATTTGAAGTTCTCCTTTAATCAAATTATTGAATATTAAAAAATCCGTGCATGAATAAAGCAGCACAGGCCGCGCCAACAAATGGTGCAATACCAGGTACCAAAATACCATACTGCCAGTCACTATTAGCCTTGTTTTTAATTGGCAATAACGCGTGCGCAATTCTTGGGCCCATGTCGCGGGCCAAGTTCATTGCGAAACCAGTTGGTCCGCCGAGCCCCATACCAATCGCCCAAACTAATAAACCAACACCAATTGGAACAATACCCGGCGTCTTAATTTGCGAAATGGCCAAGATACCAGAAATGAAAATAAACGTGTCGAAAAATTCCACAAAGAAATTACGTGGTAAATTACGAACGGCAGGTGCAGTAGAGAAGAGGTTTCGAATCGTAATCGGTGAGATTTCGTTTTCTGAGGCCTTAAAGTGATCGGCGTACATAACCCAAACGATCATGGCACCGACAACTCCACCAAATACTTCGGCAAGTGAATAAGGTAGCAATAATGACCATTTTAGATTGCCTAGCAAACACTGCGCTAATACCATGGCTGGGTTAATACAAACATTTCCAAAGATAAATAGTGAAATCGTAATCCCAAATCCCCAAGTCGTAATAGCAAAAATGTGGCCTGAACCACGATACTTAGTCCCTTTTAAAACCTCGCTACAATGAACGCCAACCCCAAAAATAATCATTAAGGCGGTCCCCATAAATTCTGCAACTAATTGATGAAACAAGTGATCTCCTCCCGTAAATTTAATGTGTACCCAAGAGTGTTGGAAAAGCGTTTAGATTACTGTGGTTACCCTGTTTTCACTAAATTAGTCAAGTAAATACTAAAAAAAGGTTGTCCAAACACAGCTCCACTAGCTTGCTAAAAAAATAATTTCCAATCCTATCTTAAAATTCAAAAATACAGTTACTGAAATTGCTGAATTGCCGCCTGATAAACTGCAGTTAGCGTAACGTGCTGCTTCTGGGCCAATTTTAAGCAATCTTCATATTCAGGTGTCCGTTTAACTAAATCATCATAGGTGGCGACTTTAACGCGAACTTGACCATATTCTGTCGTAACTTTTTCAAAGCTTCGCGTCATAACTGTGCGCTGCCATTTCTGATAACGAACACCGATCGTGCTTGTTTCTTGTAGGATCAAGCGCGCAAATTTAGCGCGCTCGATTGGCCTAATTAATACCGATAGTTTAACGGCTGGCCGATTTTTCTTCATTTGAATCGGTGTGAAAAAAACATCAAGTGCGCCTGCATCCAGCAGTAGATTCATCACGTAACCTAACGCCTCACCGGTCTGATCATTGAGGTTGGCCTCAATTAGTAAAATCTCATCGCCTGTTTTACTAATTTCCTGCTGACTTAGTTTTTTTTTTCAAAAATAATGGCACGTAAGGCATTAAAACCACCTGTATCACGTTTGCCAAAGCCGTAACCAATTTTTTCCGCCGTTAAATCAGTTGGTAGTGGTCCAAAATCAGTGACCAGTGTTTTAACCAACCCCATGCCAGTCGGTGTAATCAGCTCCGTATTAACATCCAACCGCTGTTTAATCGGAATAGCGGTGCCAACGCGCATTTGCATAACCGCCGGCACTGGAACGGGCATTTGCCCATGAGCGACTTGGATAAGGCCAGTGCCATCAGCTAATTCAGAGGCCTTAATTTGATCAACATTTAATAGCTCCAAGGCAATACAACAGCCAACGATATCAACAATAGAATCAAGCGCGCCAACTTCGTGAAAATGGACTTCAGTGAGCGGTAAATGATGAACGGTTGCTTCGGCCTTAGCAATTTCAGAAAAAACCGCACTGGCTTGTTCTTTAACACGTTTTGATAAATCACTATTTTTAATCAATTCAAGAATTTCGTCTAAATGCCGCCCATGCTGGTGGTGCTGGCCTGCTTGATGCCGTTCAACAAAACCATGATCCTTTTCGTGATCAAGAATAACGTCAAAGTCCGTTCCATAAATACTACTCTTAGCTAATTCTTGTTTTTTCAAAGTGTAGCCATGAACACCCAACTTGGCTAATTCTTGCTTAAATTGCTCAAAGTCAACACCTAAATCAAGTAACGCACCAATAAACATATCACCGCTAATACCGGAAAAAGCGTCTAAATAAAGTATTCGCATTCTAAATCTCCCTCATCATAAATGATTGATCATACTAGCCGAATAGGCCGCACCAAAGCCATTATCAACGTTAACAACTGTAATTCCCGACGCACAGCTATTAAGCATCGTCATGAGTGCTGTCAAACCACCAAAGTTAGTTCCATAGCCGATACTAGTAGGAACCGCAATTAATGGTTTATTAATCAAACCACCAACAACACTGGCCAAGGCGCCTTCCATTCCCGCAATCACAATCACGACCTTCGCACCACGAATAACGTCTAACCGGGCAAACAGGCGCTGAATTCCAGCCACGCCGACATCGTAGACACGCTCCACCTGATTACCAAACGTTTCCGCGGTAATTGCCGCCTCTTCGGCAACTGGCACGTCTGAAGTGCCGGCAGTTACGATTGCAATGTAGCTTTTCGTTTGTGGCAGCGCCGTTCCAATCACGGTACAACGTGCTTCTTTATAATAGATTGCCTCAGGCAAGGCAATTTTTACGGCACCAAACTTTTCTGGCGAGACACGAGTTGCTAAAATCGGTGCAGTCTGTTGTTGAAGCACCTTTGCAATTTCAACTATCTGTTCGGCAGTCTTTCCTTCTCCATAAATAACTTCTGGATAGCCATTACGTTTCTGGCGTGCCAAATCAACGTTGGCAAAACCAATATCGGTAAAAGATTGTTTTTCTAAACTCGCCGCAGCGACTTCTGCGCTCGTTTTTCCATTGGCAACTTGTTGTAGTAATTCTTGTAAAGCCTTTTTATCCATAATTACACCAACTAACGAACAATAACGCCTAAGCCATCCGGAATAACAACAACTTTTGAATCCTGGCCTTCACGTTGATACGCCATTTCTAAAGCTTGATCCAAAGAAGTCGCCAAATCCATGTGCATTGAAGTAATTAATTCCGGATCAACTAGGTCAGAGACAAATATAACGTGATGATGAACCAGAATTCGGGCAAAAATTTGGGCAGTCCATTGGTCAGGGATAGTCTTTAGACGTGGTGTATTAATTGCTTGGTCCAAAAAATCTTTTGGATCATCTACGTCAGCTAAATTATGGTAAAAACCATCGCCACCATGACCATCACGAGCACCGGCCACCATAATAATCGTGCCGTTTTCTTTGTTGGTTGCTTCCGCGGCCGTCATTCCTTTAACGGCCTGATAAATATTCTGATCCAATGGAAAACCACCATTGGTAGAGATCGTAATATCACTAGGAATCTTTTTCACACTAGATAAATCGCGAACAAATTCACAACCCACTTTATGTGCGGCCTCCATATCACCGGCAAAAGAACCAATAATTTTTTTATCTTCATCCAACACAACGTTGATAATAAAGGCCAATTTAGCGGTTCGTGCAGCGTAAACCATATCTTTATGAATCGGATTATGCATTAAATTACCCGTTCGGGCCTTATTAGAATTAATAAATTCACCAGAATGGTTCGCCATAATTGTTTTATACGATGCAACACCTGGTAAAACGGACTTTCTGCCACCAGAAAAACCGGCAAAAAAGTGCGATTCAATAAAGCCTTCAGAAATTAACAAATCAGCCTCGGCAGCTACCCGGTTAATAATGCAATCTCCGCCAGAGGGTAGTTGGCCAATTTTAACCATCGAACTATCATCAGTGGAAACATGCATCACAATCTCTTCGTTAGCAACAATCTCTGCACCGTATTTATTAACTAATTCCTCATGGGTTGAAGGTCGGTGAAAACCAGTTGCTACTAAAATACGAATTCGAGCATCTGGCGCCACACTTCGTAAACGACGCAATAAAATTGGCGTAATAATATGTGATGGAACTGGGCGCGTATGATCCGAACTAATAATGACAATGTTCTTCTTACCGGTCGCTAAAGTTTCTAGGCTTTCTGAACCGATCGGATTATCTAATGAACGGTCAACGGTTTCATTTTCTGATAATTTATTTTTATAAGTAGCCGCTTTTGAGACAAGTTTTCCCGCAAAATTTTCATCCGCAATTTTTGCAGTAATTGTCGTCTTATCATATGGCAAATCAATTGCTACCATGAAATGACATCCTCTTCCTCTATAAAATTTACATGCAAGCTTTGTTATACTCATCTTTTTTTAGTTTGTCTGCTACCTTTGGCGTTTTCAAAACTGGTTAACAAATGTATACTTTAAATGCTGTCGCCAAATTTACTGAAACGGGTATGATACAGAAGTAATTGTAGTTTTGGCGGTGCAGTAATAAACGAATTGTTCCTGACTAACCAAAACTTACATGAAAGAATGACGACGAATGGTATTAACTGATATTGAGTACTTAATGAATTATTTAGATGAACACCACGTTCCGATAATTAACAAAAAACGACATACGTATCTCACTTACCATGGACTTGCCGAGCACTACACCTACATTTTGAAACAAGGTATTATTAAAAATAGTATTATCTTGCAGGATGGTCGTGAATTTAATCTTTCTTACATCGTCAAACCAGATGTCATTTCATTATTGCGCGATGAAGTTTCAAAATACACCGATCAACCATTTAATGTACGAATAGAATCCGACGAAGCAACGTTTTATCAAGTTGACCGCGTCACTTTTTGGAATTACGTCAACGCAAATTTGGAATTACAGAATTACGTTAAAAACTATTATCGAAAAAAGCTCTCCGAAAATATTTTCCGCTCACAACGAATGGTTATGAACGGAAAAAAGGGAGCTGTTTGTGCTTTTATCTACAGTTTAATTGATTTATTTGGCCGCCAAGTCCCGGAAGGAATCCTGATTGATTTTATCGTCACAAACGATGACATTGCCGGCTTTTGCGGTATTAGTTCGCGTAGTAGTGTTAACCGAATGTTAAATGAACTCAAAAACGATGGCGCTCTTACCACCAAAAATCATAAATTTATTATTACCGATATCAGCTACCTCATCGATCATATTGCTAATTAAACCTTAGTACTATTGGATAAGGAGCTTACTAAATTGCATATTCCCGATAATTATTTGAGTCCAACAACGTGCGGTACACTAATCGCCGTTATGACACCAATTTGGACAGTTTCAGTTTTAAAAGTGAAAGCCCAAATTAAAGAAAAAAAAGAAACCATTCCACTGCTAGGCGTGGCGGCTTCATTGGCCTTTTTGATCATGATGTTTAATTTACCGATTCCAGGCGGAACCACCGCCCACGCTGTTGGGGGAACTTTACTCGCGGTGCTTTTGGGACCCTGGGCGGCCTGTTTAGCACTTTCCATTACGTTACTCCTACAAGCACTATTATTTGGTGACGGTGGGATTTTAGCTTTTGATGCTAACGCCTTTAATATGGCTTTCATCATGCCTTTTGTCGGTTATGCCTGCTATTTAATTGGCCGCCGATTACACCATGAAAAAATAGGTCTAGCCGTTGGTGCTTACGTTGGTATCAATCTCGCGGCTTTAGTTGCCGGAATTGAGCTCGGTTTACAGCCACTTCTATTTCACAATCAGCAGGGAATACCGCTTTACTGTCCCTATGGATTGAATATTGCAGTCCCTGCCATGCTAACGGCCCATTTACTTATTGTTGGTTGGGTTGAGGCAGCTTTCACTGTCTTGGTCTTCCAATTTATCAAGAAGGCAGCGCCAGACAGTATTTATCATGCAGCAACTAAAAATACTAAAGTACACACTAAAGCAATTTACGGCCTATTAGCCGGCCTGGCCATCCTTTCGCCACTTGGTTTAATCGCCTCTGGAACGGCCTGGGGTGAGTGGAATAAAACAGAATTACAGCAACGCTTGCAGACTGCCCACCTGGCCACTCACGCGCCAAGTGGTATCAGTCATGGCCTTCATTTCAATGCACTCTTTAATAATTACACTATTAGGGGTGTTCCGCTGCCAATTGGGTATATTTTATCTGCCGTAACCGTCTTACTTATCTTTTTCCTATTTGTTCGGGTGATTCATTATGATCAAAACAAAGAAAGTTGAGCTACCAAGTTGGCTACAGGAAACGCGCGTTATCGCCCCTAAACGTGGCGGTCGCTCCTTTCTACAGCAAAATAGTCAGCGGCTAAGCCAGCTATTACGGCGGTTTGCTCAAGAGGCCGATACCAAACACCAACCCCTTAAAGGATGGTTGGCGCCGCAGGTTAAATTATTAATCACTTTGAGCACTGTTTTGTTAATTTCTTTAAACCAGAATCCATTTATAGCGTGGTTAATTTTAGTTTGCAACTTGAGCCTTCTATTAGCGCTACCGCCTGTTTACTTAAAAAAGATTATTCGACAAACAGTCATTAGTAGTTTATTTGCTGGCCTACTCGTTTTACCAAGCTTTCTGCTACTTCCCGACCAAAACGCACTATTTTTCTTTGGCCGAACTTGTCTAATTCTATTAAATCTTAGTTACTACCGGACAACGACAACCTTTACGGCGCTTATAACTGCCCTTAAACAACTACACTGCCCTAATGGTCTAATCTTTACTGTTGCTATCACCATCACCTACTTAAAACTACTGGCCGAATATTTATTAGGCCTACTGGAGGCCGTCACCTTGCGATCGGTGGGTAAAACGGCCCACCCGTACCAAACGATCGGCCAACTTTTTGGTATACTTTACCTAAAGACCCACGATTATGCTTTGGCCTTATATGACGCAATGGAGGCACGTGGTTTCACAGGTGACTATCAAAAAGAAGCTGGATCTACTCACCACTGGCGCGATAATCTCGTTTTGTTACTGGGCGCCACTTTATTCGGTCTACTATTCTTTTTGGGGAGCTAATTTTAATGTTAACTGTGCAGCACTTAAACTATAATTATCCAGCTACTTGTGGCCTAAATGATATTAATCTACAAATCAAAGCTGGTGAATTTGTTTGTTTCATGGGCCCCAATGGTTCTGGTAAATCAACACTGTTTAACATTCTAAGTGGTTTAAAAACAGCTAGTAGTGGTACTTATTATTTCAACAATGCACTAATCGATACGACTTTCTTAAAAAACGCTAAAAGACGGCAAACGTTCCACCAACAGGTTGGTTTTGTCTTTCAAAATAGTGACGTCCAATTATTTAATCTAACTGTAGCCGATGAAGTCGCTTTTGGCCCTAAACAATTAGCCCTGTCAGCGGCTGAAATTGAACAACGGGTTACGGATTGCCTAACACTAACTGGTTGTAGTGAGTTTCGCGATCGTGTTCCCTACCATCTTTCTGGAGGTGAAAAAAAACGTGTCGCTTTGGCCAGTGTCTTGGCTCTAAATCCCAGTGTTTTAATCTTAGACGAACCATTGAGCGGCCTAACACCAATTGCGCAACAACAAATCTTAGATTTACTAACCCAACTCAATCAGGCTGGAAAAACAATCTTGATTGCCAGCCATGATTACAATCAAATCAAACAGTGTGCCAGTCGGTTTGTTATCTTTAACGAACAACATAAAATCGTTCATGATTTGAGTGCCACTGATTTAATGGCTATGCCAGAATTAGGTCAACAGCTTACTTTAATATAAATTTACATTTGGGGGAATTAATTATGAATATGAACATAAACAACGAAATTCATCGTGGTTGGAACAAACGGATTGTAACCGGCAAAACATTAGCTGAATGCGATGAAAAATTAGTCACGTATTTGAATAAACAGGATTATGGTAGTGGCGAATTTGTTGTTCTACATGAAAATGATGGAACCAACCAAAACTCTGGTTACCCACTACCAGACGGCGATCTTTGTTACATCAGCTTTTTGATTTATAATAGCCGCCTTTAAATTAGCGAATGGTTAGAAAAGTGGTTAAATTAAAATAACCAACAAAATAGACGCATAAGGCTAGTAAACAACCTTATGCGTCTATTTTGTTGTGATTGATTAAGCGCGCTTAACTTTATACACTGGTAAATTTTATTTATTATCAAATATCCACGTGGTGTTTAAGGCTTGGAAAAACGTGGTGATCAGACCAATTCATGATTGCACCTTGAGCTACTAATGCCAAAATTGTACCAAAACCAATCGCTTTAAGTTGGCCGGTCGCAATAAATGAAATTATCGTAATAATAATTGGTGGCGTGTAACTTGCCCATTGTCCTAAAATTGCTGAGCCATTAAGGTACTTGAATCTAAGAATATAGGACAAATCGTCATTGGGGTGCATTAGGATATTCGAACGTTGGTAGATCGATACGGCCGCCGCCACAGTTAGAATACCAACAATATCTAAAATGATTCGAGCACCAAGTCCTAGATGAGGGACACCTAGCCAATCCCATGCAGTCGTCATTATTTGGACTAAATAGCTGAAAGGTACAATGTAAAGTAAATTGGAAAAAAAGCGGCGCCGATCAAAGTGACCCAGCAAAAGTTGATTAACCAACGTAATAACGATCCCGTAAATAAATAAAGTTGTGCCCAATGAGACATGAATCCAATTGGCCAAATTAACCGAGGACCCTGTCCAAACTGCACTCCCTAAATTAGTAGAAATTGTTAAGGCGTTGCCAGTAGCATTCATTAAAATTGAAAGAACTAAAAAATCCATTCTTTGGTGAAAATCTTTCATTTTAGCCACGCTGGTCACCCCTCTACTAATTAATTTAACTTACTTTATTAACTATAAAGCTATTTAGAAATAATGACAAAATAATCAAATTTCTAAACACCTTCTAATACTTCGCGACCGCCCTACTTTTAAGAACCGAAATTTGAATTAAGCGAAGCTACGGCATCATTCAAAATGATTGCTTAAATTGCCGCGGAACACTACAATCCCATAGCAAAATTAATTTCCCAGGAAATATTGTATTTTACCGCAATCTTCAAAATTGAATATTTCTTAAAAACTAAGTAAAATATCCTTGGATGATGCAACGCTTTTCCAAACACTCCCGAGATTTAAATGGAGGCCGTCATGAAACAAGTTGATAAACGTATTTTAAAAACTAAAACCCAGATCGATACCACCTTATTTACCCTCTGTAAAAGGAAAGTTAATTTTGAAACCCTTAGTGCACCTAAATTAGCCAAATTGGCCGGAATTTCTCGCCAAACTTTCTATCGTTACTACTTATCACCGAAACAAGTAATCGTTACAATGATTGACAAACACCTCAGTGAATTTCAAAAGGATTTTCGGCTCCAAGGCTTAACCGCCCGGAGCATGACCGCCCAACTCATGAAAACTTGGCAACAGCGTGCCGCGGTCTTCGAATTAGTTGAGTGGTCAAACACCCGCCAAGAATTTATTCAACGCTTATCGCTCTTCAATCAAAATATTGCTCACCAAAATAAAATCTCGTTAATCGACGAAGCAGCCATTTGTAATGTTTACGCCGCGGCAACTTATATGTTTTTACGCGCTTACGTATTGGATCATACGTGGTCTGAAAGTGAAGCAACTGACTTATTTCTACACCTTACCAATAATTTAGATAAAATTTTTTAGTTACACAACTTATTGGCCAATTCGGTCCATAACTTCCGTTTTAATCTCGCTATACTGTACTTAAATCTTAAATGAGGTGATGTTATGAAATTAATTACAACCGAAGAACACATCAGTACGGCTTACGCAAATAAGGCAATCATGGACTACATGAAGACCCAGCCTTCCGATCCTAAGGCCTTACAAGAATTTGGTCGTTCGTTTGCTGAAGGTCTTGTCGCTTATGCCGTAACACCAGAGGAAATGCAGGATCTAGATACAAACCGACTTCAGTATATGGATAAAAATGGCATTGATATGCAAATTCTTTCGTATGGTGACGCTAGTACCAATCCAGATATGTTACCAGCAGAACAGTCTATTCCATTAACGAAAAGAATTAATGATAACATTGCAGCCAATGTAAAACGCCATCCAGATCGTTACCTTGGCTTTGCAACTTTACCTGTTTCTGATCCCAAGGCGGCCGCTCAAGAACTGAAACGTTCCGTTACTGAATTAGGCTTACAAGGCGCCTTACTATTAGGTACTGCTAGAGGTGGTCACTTTTTGGATGAACCACAATTTTTACCAATCTTTGAAATGGCGGCCGAACTTGACGTACCACTCTATATTCATCCTTCAATGCCTTCAGAAACCATTCGTAAAGCCTATTATAGTGACATGAATCCAATTGGCTTTAATGCCATCATGGCAACGCCAGGCTGGGGTTGGCACATGGAAGCTGGCCTGCACGTTACGCGCCTAATTTTATCTGGATTATTCGATAAATTTCCAAATCTAAAATTAATTTCTGGCCACTGGGGTGAATTTGTACCTTACTTCTTGGAACGTCTAGACGACGCAACTACGCCAGTTGTTGGTAATCCATTAGCGCACCCAGTCTCTTATTATTACAAAAAGAACGTCTACGTGACACCTAGTGGTATGTTTACTTGGCCACAAATGCAGTTAGTTCTCACTGAAATGGGTACGGATCACGTTTTATGGGCCCAGGATTATCCTTACGTTAAGGGTAATGCCGAAGATTTTCTTGCCAACACAACAATTTCGGCGGACGATAAAGAAAAAATTGCCCACGGAAATATCGAAAAATTATTGAAATTAAAATAATAATTTCTCCCACAATCAAGAACTGAACTTCAGTTTCACCAAAAAAGTAGGACAATAGTCTGTCTTCTTGAATTATCTAATGCGAACTAGCTTGATGCCAAGTTTGAGTTAGATAATTTTCAGCAGTGACTATTTGTCCTATTTTATTTTTCCAATTTAAACGGTTAAACTAGCGCATCAATATTTTTGATATAATGCGTGCAAACCTAATTATTACTATTACAATATTAGTAACTGGTTTGACTGGTCTAAAATACGTTCACTAATTTAAAATGTTCCTTGGTTGGTCCCACTCATTAAACATACCAAATAGAATAAGGATTTTTTGCACCTAATTTCATTACTTTAAAGGAGAAAATTGATTTTGTTAGAAGAAAAAAGAATTCCCACTAAAATAATTCTAGCCATCGTTGGTTCTGGACTTATGGCTTTTTGTGGGGTTTTGATCGAAACATCAATGAACGTAACCTTCCCAACTTTGATGAAACAATTTAATTTACCAATTGGTACTGTTCAGTGGATCACAACGGGCTATTTGTTGCTAGTATCATTGGTAATGGCTGCTTCGGCTTTTATTCAACGCCGCTTTCATTTACGACATATCTTTATTTTTGCCGGAATCACTTTTTTATTGGGTATTTTCGTCTGCGGTCTGGCACCAAACTTCGCAACACTGTTGATTGGTCGGCTGATACAGGCTGTGGCAACGGGATTAACAATTCCAGTAATGTTTGCCATTATTTTACAACAAATACCAGCGTCACGATTAGGCGTGTTCATGGGAATTGGCGGGATGATTGTTGGTATCGCACCATCACTTGGCCCAACTTATGGCGGCATGAATACTTATTTGTTCTCGTGGCGCGAGATTTTCTGGATTATTTTACCAATTGTTTTAATTGCAGTTATTCTCGGCGGTTTAACAATTCCGCAACGTTTTAAAACACAAAAAGCTAGTTTTGATTACTTTGGCTTTATTTTATTAGCAATCTCTTTCTTCTTAATTGCTGAAAGCTTTAACCGTGCTGGCGTCTATGGTTGGTTAAATTACAACTTCTGGGGCTTCTTACTTATTGGCGTTCTGGTATTAGTCTGGTTTGTTAAACATTCACAGCACTCTAAGCATGATCTACTCAATCTGGCAGTCTTTAAGTCCGTTACTTTCAATCTAAGTGTGATCACCTATTTCCTATTCCAGTTAATCAACATCGGGATTTCGTTCTTATTGCCTAATTATGGTCAATTAGTGCTAGGTAATAATTCGCTAGTTGCTGGATCGGCTATTTTATTAGGAAGTTTGGTCTCGGCACTTGTTCAACCACTTAGTGGACACTTACTAGATAGCCGTGGGGCCGGTTATCCAATTCGAATTGGTAGTATCTTAGTTATTGGTGCCACCCTCCTCTTTGCTCTTTTCGGATTACATTTAACAACTTTCTTAATTATCATCTTCTACATTGTTTTCGGGCTTGGCTTTGGTTTCGGCTTTGGCAATACAATGACCAATGGTATTCAACAGGTTTCGCAAGATCTACAACAAGACGCCAATGCTACTTTTAGTACTAGCCAGCAATATGCCGGCTCCCTTGGTACTGCCATCATGGCAACCTTTTTGAGTCAGAGTCAGCACAGTGGCCTAAAATTATCTGCACGCCATTTAACGGCCATTGGTAGTGAACATGATTTCACACTGTTATTAATTTTGGCAATTATAATCTTTTGTCTTATTACACTTAATTTTAAACGTCAAAAAAATAATGCAACAACTACTCATTAATTTAAGAAATATTTGAAAAAGTATCCGGGTTCTACTTCGCAATTGAAGCTAGGCACCAGCCTCACCGGTGATGTCGATCATAACTAGGTCGAATCTCAATGGCCAAAATAAAAAAAACAGGACAAATAGTCTGTTGTCTTGAAAGTTACCCATTTCCAATGGGGTAGCTTTCAACAGCTACTATTTGTCCTGTTTTTGATCATTTATTCCGTTGCCGGGTGCCGTAAACGATTTTCGTAATGCCGAAGCACCCTTGATAAGCTGAAGGTCATGATGAAATAGAGAATCATGGCGATCACAATCGGAATAACCCCTTTATAGGTATCGGCTTGCACAATTCGTAATTGATAGATTAAATCGGTAACACCAATTATTGAAACAATTGAAGTTTCCTTAATTAGCGAAATAAATTCGTTCCCAAGGGCCGGCCAGATATTCGCTAAGGCTTGTGGAAAAACAACGTAACGCATAGTTGAGCTTTGACTTAATCCCAAGCTCCGCGCCGCCTCTACTTGCCCTTTAGCAACAGAATTAATACCACCACGAATTATTTCACTAACGTATGCGCCACTATTTAAGGCAACCGCAATTGTTCCGGCGATTAAAGCTGGTATGTTAACAAAAACGCCAATCCCAAAGTAGACAAACATAATCTGTACCATTAGCGGTGTACCACGAACAAATTCGACGTAAGCCGTTGCCAGTGCCCGCAATATTTTAATGTGCCCCAATCGAATTAAGGCTAGTAAAATACCTAGTAAAACGCCAATGATCACTGCAACTAATGAAATTCCTAATGTGTACAGAACCCCTTTTGCAAAATAGCTCCAGTAATGCAGCATCGATGTATTTTGTGTATTAACTTTCATGTAACTACCAGCGGTAACTAAGTACTCTTTTTGAATCAAATTTTTCTGTTTAATCGTATTAAGCGATTTATTAATTGCTAAACGCAGTGAAGTGGATCCCTTTGGCAAAGCAATTGCGTTACCAGCTTCTGCCTTACTGGTCTTAAAGTGTCCTTTCAAAGCGATTAAGTCAGGATCATTTTTAGCGTAAGCGGTTGCTGAAGCTTCATCCTTGGCAACACCGTCGACTTTATGGGTCTTTAACGCCAAAATGAGATCAGAAGCATTGTCCATTCCAACAACCTTGATACCTGGCATCTGCTTTTTGGCCTGATCGTACTGTAAAGTCCCCGTTTCGGCACCAATTTTTTTACTCCGAAAAGAATCCTTATTATGGTAAAGGCCTTTGTCCGCCTTATTAATCAAAATATCTTGCCCACCAGAATAATAAACATTACTAAAATCAACGTTCTTTCGTCGTTCTGGTGTCGGACTCATACCAGACAAAATCATATCAACCTTGCCCGTTTCCAGCGCAACCAACAACGAATCAAAGGACATCTTCTTGATCACTAATTTTACGCCCAAATCATGCGCAATTTTTTTACCAATCTCAATATCCATCCCAACAATTTTCTCTTTACCGTTTTTGTTTACCTGAAATTCATATGGTGGGTAGTTCGGCGAGTTACCCATAACCAACGTTCCTTTTCTTTGGATTCGGGCCAAAGAATCATCCGTTGCGGCCTGTGCCGGTTGTTGCACAATTCTCCCTAGCCCCATAAATACTAAACAAATAACCAAAAATAACTGCAGCCCTTTTTTCATCTCATTCGCTCCATCAATCAGAATATCATCGGCTCTCTGTCAAATCCTGTTGATAGCCAATTTTACAGCGTTAGAAGTTAGGCAACTTCTAATGCTGTTTTTTTATTTGGTTTGGTGCGCATTTGTTGTAGTTTGATCCGTGAAACTAAATGGTGATAGTTACGAAAACCAAAAGCCGTTCGCTGGATCTGTTTGATCATACGATTG
>NZ_RHNQ01000028.1 GCF_003946275.1 Loigolactobacillus backii | reverse complement strand
TTCAAGACACTTTAGAATCAATGTTTTAGTTCAAAGGTGAGAGGCTTTTTCATTTACACATAAAATTTGACACTCTCTTTTAATTTTTGCTGCTCCGCAATATAACATTTACAACTAACTTTATTCTTCAGTATTTAAAATGATAAATAACAAACTAGGAAGTGCTCCCCAGGCCGTACTAAAAATTACTTTTGTTAGTTTTTCTACCCATTTTGGCCTAAACGTATTTGAAAGAGCTGCTTCCTGTGCATTTCCAAACACTCCCTAGCTTTAACCTATTTACAAGGAGGACAAACATGACTTTTTTTTGGCTATTTTTTGATGTTTTAATCTTAATCAGTATTGCCGTCTCAGTTTACTGGCAATCACAGATTACCATCCGTGCTAAATATAATTTCAGCTCACTGATTTACGGTATGATTTTTGGTGTTCTATTAATGATGTATCCATCACCAGGTTTAATCTGGTTAGTTTTAGTTGCCGGTTTTATTCTGATGAATATTATTTCTGGTGTTGGCGGTCTGACTACAAACCGGATTATCGGTAATGGCTTCTTTTACCCAACGATCGTCCGCTTCAGTGATCTTGCCACCATCACATTAACCAATCAACCAATGCCTGGTCAACGCCATTTAGTTATTGCCATTTTTACCCTAAAACGTGGTCGTAACGTTCGCTTAAATTTTGGTCAATCAACGGAAGTTTTAATTGATGCACTACGTCCAAATTTACCAACGGAAGTTTCATTAGTTGTTCGTTAAAATTAAATTATCTACACTAAAAAAGAAGACTGGACCAAAATCAAATTTTGGCCCAGCCTTCTTTTTTATTTCCGAACATTACGCTAGAACATGTGCCAAAAGTCCGAGTTCACACGACTACAGCCAATCCAATAATCATAATACGGTTATTAGATTAGCCTACGTTACGCAGTAAGCCCAAAACCGACTTTTATCCCACTCCCAGCTTTCTTTTATTTAGAGTGTATCTTGAAACATCAAGTTGACTTGCTTAGTGCTCGGCTTAGTGTCCACTTCAACCACGATTCGTTTTAAATCTTTTTGAAAACTTTCGTTGGTAATTGAAGCACCTGTTTCGGCACGAATATCAGCAATTTCCATTTTATTCAATTCAAAATTTTGGGTAACGTAACGTGTCGTATAAAAATAATTATCGTAAATCTGCGCAAGAACTGTTAAAGGAATGTGCAGTGCCGCCTTGCGATCAGCTACTAGTTCGTAATCCGTCCGCATGACTGGCTGGCCCTCAATTAAAGCCGTTTGAAAAAATTCAGAAAGTTTCATTAAATAACCTCTTTAAAATTTTATTGAGCGGCTGGCCTAAACCACAGGTTGGGTCGCTCCATAAGCCATCATACCATACTACTTTGCCGCAGCAATTGCTTGAGCTAAATCATCAATCAAATCGGCCGTTCCTTCAATACCAACGGATAATCGCAACAAATTAGGCGTAATTCCTAGAGCTTGACGCCGTTTCTCCGTCATATCAGCGTGTGTTTGAACTGCAGGTACAGTTAGTAAGCTTTCCACGCCACCTAGACTTTCAGCAAACGAAACGACCTCTAAATGTTGTAAGAATTGATCAACACTATAATTTTCATTTAAGTAAAAACTAATCATTCCACCATGTCCGGGGTAAAGAACCTTGTCAATTGCGTTATTTTTCTTTAATATTTGGACAATTGCTTGGGCGTTTTCTTCTTGTTTCGCCAAACGTAGGGGTAACGTTTTCAAACTACGAATTAAGAGCCAACAGTCAAAAGGATCGAGATTGGCACCAGTCGTTATAAAGTTAAACCGTAATTTATCAGCAATCTCGTTGTTGCGCGTCATGACAGCTCCGGCCAACAAATCGTTATGCCCGCCAAGGTATTTCGTTGCGCTATGTAAGACGACATCGGCCCCTTCATTTAGTGGCTGCTGCAACAATGGGGTGTAAAACGTGTTATCAACAATTACTTGCACTGAGCCTTGGGCGTGAGCGAGCTGGGCGGTCTTTTCAATACTAATAATCTTCATCGTTGGATTCGATGGCGTCTCAATCCAAACTGCCTTTGTGGTCGGCTGTAATAAGTCTTGTAGCTTATCAAAATCTTGTCCATCCCATAAATCAAATTGAATGCCATAATTCTTCGTTAACAGATCAAAAAAGCGAAAAGATCCACCGTAAAGATCATCGGACGTAATAATTCGGTCACCCGTTTTAAATTGTGATAACACTAATTGAATTGCCGCCATCCCTGAAGTTAGGGCAAACGCATCAGTGGCATCTTCCAATTTAGCTAATGTTTGTTCCAAAACATCCCGCGTTGGTGTCGTTACGCGGGAATAGTCGTAACCCGTTGATTGCCCTAGGCCAGCGTGACGAAACGCCGTTGATAGATACAGTGGTGTTGAGACAACTCCTGTTTTTACATCATCCGTTCGATTGCCTGCCTGTGCTAAAATTGTTTCAATTGATCGTTTATTACTTTCTTTTGCCATCTTTTTTCGCTCCTTTAAAATAAAAAAAGCCCCTCAGCAAATTAATGCCAAAGGGCGCAACTGCGCGGTACCACCTTTATTTTAGAAAGTTATCTTTCTCTTCGGATCTAACAATCCTTAACCTGATAACGGCGGTTACCGCAACTACTTAACTTTCTGTAATTGGTTTCTCCAAGACCATTTTTCGGCCGCCGCCTACCCACTTCCAGCAACGTGGACTCTCTAGCTCATAAGGCAACCGTACTTATCTCTTCAGCAAAACTTCCTAGCGTTCTGTTTGGAAAATACTTTTAATAGTGTTTATCTAATTAATTTAGTGTAAACATGTTTGAAAAAACAGCTTCCTGTGCTTTTTCAAACACTCTCTAGCGTTATTATAGGACTGTTAAAATGAAAAGTAAATGAGACAGATTAAATTAATTTCATTTAAGAAAGGAACATATTAAATGCCTCAATTTAAAATTGGTTATTTGCTTACAGATTCAGTTACTCATTATCAGGAACAAATCACTTACGAAATTAATAACGATGGTTTAAATATTTTTCTGGCTTTAAATCAACCCACATTAAGTGAACGTACCGCCGTCCACACTGGCAAAATCAACTATACTGTCACGAAGTCTGATAACATTATCCTTAATCTACTACAATTTACACCGCTCAATTGGATGTTGGCTCCCTATAATCGCTTTTTAGAAACCAATTTTGATGTCAAAAAGTTTACTACCGAGGCTAATCATAACCAATTAAACGCTGATTTTATCTTTGTTGATGGAAGTACTGGTATTCTACTTGATTACAAAGTCCTCCAACTGGCACCTGCCTACTGGCAACGTTTGAGCCGCCTCATCGGCCAACAACAATTAATGCAACCAGAAACTTACAATCAGCGACTGGAGCAATTGCTCAAAAAACAACGGCCCAAGGACTGGCTAAATGGTTTACCGATCTATACTTTAGATCAATTATAAATCCAACTTTGGACTGAGCATATTTGCTGCGCAGGCTGCTAAAATATGGTATAAATTTTAAAACGGAGTGTGCTAAAAGTCGGTTTTGGGTTTACTGCGTAACGTAGGCTAATCCTCAGAGCCATGTTTCTTGCGGCACGAACTTTGCCACAAGAATGGCCATCGTTCGTAGCATCAAGATTATTAGCGGTCTAGGCTAATAATCCCCAATTGTGAAGTAGAATCTAATCGCTTTTTCAAACACTTCCGTTAGGCATGCGAACCCCGACTTTTAGCCCACGTTCTAGAGCAATATTCGCAAAAAAATAAGAAGCTAGGACTTTTGTCCCGGCCGCTACTTTCATTGGATGGGGGAAAGCCTATGAGTACAGCGACGTCACGCCGTTTAATTAATTTGATTTCACTTGCCGGTCTTGGAATTTCCATTTGGTTTACAATTTATTGTTTTCAATTAGGCGTTTTCAAGAATACTTCTGCCTTACAGGGCCTAGTTGAACAAGCTAAGTTTTTTGGTCCACTGCTTTTTATTGTTCTCCAAATTGTCCAAGTTGTGATTCCTATCATTCCAGGTGGAATCAGTTTGGCGGCTGGTGTCCTGATCTTTGGGCCAGTTGAAGGATTTGTCTACAACTACATTGGCATTGTTCTCGGTTCAATCATTGCCTTTCTTTTAGGACGTCGTTTTGGCAAACCACTTGTCCATCATTTAATCAACGATAAAATTTACAACAAATATATTGGTTGGCTTGATAATCAAAATCGCTTTACTAAGCTATTCGCCATTGCCATTTTCTTACCAGTGGCACCAGATGACGTTTTGTGTTTACTAGCCGGCCTGACAAAAATGTCACTTAAAACCTTTAGCTTAATTATTATCTTAGGTAAACCGGCCACCATTCTTGCCTATAGCTACGTGTTAGTTTACGGTGGTACCTTATTGAGCCACTTTATTTAGAACTAGTATTTTTCATACACGTTTACACTAACTTAGTCAGGTAAATACTTTCTATTCAATCTAATCCAAATAAAAAAGATAATTGTTTAAACCCTTCAAAATGGGCTTGAGCAATTACCTTTTTTAGGTTACGCTATTCAGCACTTAAAACTGGTAGGGCTGCTTTCATTTCCTGAGCGTACTTTTTTAAGGCTGGTGCCGCGTTAGTGCCATTTTGGGCCACAAGTTTTACGATCGCGCTGCCAACAATCACGCCGTCAGCAATTGCCCCAAGCTCACTTGCTTGTTCTGGCGTATGAACACCAAAACCAATTGCAGTTGGCGTGTCAGTATATTGCCGAATTTGTTGAATCAGTTGATGTAAATCCGTTTTGATTGTATTTCGCGTACCGGTAACGCCCATTGATGAAACGACGTAAATAAAACCGGTAGCGTGCTTCACAATTTTCTCAATTCGATGGCCTGAAGTTGGTGTTACTAGCGGAATTAAGTCAACAGCATACTTGGCCGCAATTGGCGCTAGATCACCCTTTTCTTCGTACGGCATATCGGGAATGATTAAACCAGACACCCCTAATTTTTGACAGCGAGCGCAAAATTTATCATAGCCGTATTTAAAGACAATATTTAAGTACGTTAAAAAGACTAACGGCACAGTCGTTTCCTTGCGAATTGCCGCAACAATTTCAAAAATCTTATCCGGGGTTACGCCGACTTTAAAAGCACGTAAATCAGCCTCTTGGATAACCGGGCCATCTGCTACTGGATCAGAAAAAGGAATACCTAATTCAACTAAATCGGCACCGCCCTCTGCTAAAGCAACCACATTTTTCACCGTGCTGTCTGCGTCTGGATCATCGGCAACAACAAAACCGATAAACGCTTTTTTATTTTGAAAAACTTTCGCTAGTTCACTCATTAATATCAACTCCCCGATATTTTGCGATTGAGGCAACATCTTTGTCCCCGCGTCCAGATAAAGTGCAAATGATTACTTGGTCCTTACGCATTTTTGGTGCCATCTTTTCAACGTATGCAACTGCATGGGAACTTTCAATTGCCGCAATGATTCCTTCCGTTTTAGCAATGTATTCGAACGCATCAACGGCCTCATCATCAGTAATACCGACGTACTGGGCCCGACCACTTGCATTTAAAGCAGCATGTTCTGGTCCAACACCTGGATAATCAAGCCCAGCAGAAATGGAATAGACTTTATCAATTTGGCCAAACTTATCTTGTAGGAATACAGATTTCATACCGTGAAAAATACCTGTGGAACCTCTCTCTAGCGTTGCTGCCGTTTGATCGGTATCAACACCACGGCCGGCTGCTTCACAACCAATGAGCTGCACGCTAGGATCGTTAATAAATTCCGCGAAGCTCCCAATGGCGTTACTACCGCCGCCAACACAAGCAACAATCGCATCTGGCAGCTTACCGGTTTCCTTTAAAATTTGTGCTCGTGCCTCACGACTGATAACACTTTGAAAATCACGGACCATCTCGGGAAACGGATGGGGTCCAACAGCCGAGCCAATGACGTAAAAAGTATCATCTACCCGACTAGCCCATTCCTGCATCGCCGCGTTAATTGCGTCCTTTAAGACCATTGAACCGCTCGTCACCGAATGAACTTTAGCACCTAATAACTCCATTCGGTAAACGTTTAATTTTTGCCTGTCAGTATCCATTTTACCCATGTAAATTTCACAGGACATACCGAACAAGGCTGCAATTGTGGCCGTAGCAACACCGTGTTGACCGGCGCCCGTTTCAGCGATTAAACGTGTTTTTCCCAAACGCTTAGCCAACAATGCTTGACCGATAACATTATTGATTTTATGAGCCCCAGTGTGATTTAAATCCTCACGCTTAAAGTAGATTTGCGCACCCCCTAAATCATCACTCATTCGCTTTGCGTGGTACAACAGTGATGGTCGATTGGCGTAGTTATTTAGTAGGTCGGTTAACTCTTTTTGAAATTTAGGGTCATTTTTTGCTTCATTAATAGGTTGTCTCAATTCGTTCTAATTCAGTCATTAGCGTTTCTGGAATATATTGACCACCATAAATGCCGTAACGTCCTTTTTTTTGTTTTTCAATCATTTTTTCGTTCCCCTTTATTAATGGTTTCCGTGGACTAATTGAACCATTTGCTGCATTTTAACCGGATCTTTAACGTTTGCTGTTTCAATCCCGCTAGAGACATCAATCACAGCTGGCGCAACTGTCGTGATTGCTTGTTTCACATTGGCCAGTGTAATGCCGCCAGCTAAAAAGATTGGTTGCTTAACGTTTGCCGGTATTTTCTGCCAGGCAAACGTTTTGCCAGCACCTTTACCACCATCAAACATTACAGCATCGGCCCTAGTTGATTGATAGGTTTGTTGTTGTAGATTAACAACCTGAATCACCTTTGCGCCAGCTTGCTGCAAAGTTTGAACGGTCGTCTCATCTTCTTGCCCGTGCAATTGGATAATTGTAATTGCTCCACTTTGGTAGGCCGCCAACATAGTTGCAATTGGCGCGTTAACAAACACCCCAACACTTTTAATCTGTGCCGCTAATTGTTGCCGGAACTTCAGCGCAGTCGCTAAATTAATTTGCCGGTGACTTTTAGCAAAGACGAACCCGGCATAATCTGGTTGGACCGCGTTTGCCGCACTAATATCCTGCGGTCGAAATAATCCACATAACTTAACCTTGGTCATGCCAGCACCTGGCCTTTTAATTGGGCCAACATTTGTACCTTATTCGTTGCCCGCATCATGGTCTCACCAATTAAAACGCCGTTAATACCGTCTTGGCGCAGGCGGTCAACATCGGCGGCAGTCTTAACGCCGCTTTCCGAAATAAAGGCAATTTGACTTGGCACTAAACGCCGTAAACGTAAACTCGTTTGTAAATCTACCGTAAAGTCCTTTAAATTACGATTATTTACGCCGATGATCCGTGCACCGGCTGTTAGGGCTTGTTGTACTTCTTGTTCATCATGAGCCTCAACAATCGCTGAAAGCCCTAAACTCGTTGCCAATTCTAAATAGTTTTTTAACTGCTCTGGGCTTAAAATCGCACAAATCAACAAGATGACTTGAGCACCATTAGCCTTTGCTTGATAGATCATGTAAGAATCAATCGTAAAATCTTTGCGCAAAACTGGCACTGGCACCTGAGCGGCAACTTCCTTTAAATACTTCAACTGACCTTTAAAATAAGTGGGCTCAGTTAAAACTGAAATTGCTTCAACTCCGGCGGCTACATAGTCTTGAGCAATTTGCAGATAAGGAAAATCGGCAGCAATTTCGCCCTTTGAAGGGGAAGCCTTTTTGATTTCGCAAATAAAATGTAAACCAGGTTGGTGCAACATTTTCTCAAAAGGGAAGTTAGTTGTTTTAGGTATTTTTGCAACCTGTTGTTGTAATTTCGCCAATGGTAAATGTTGTTTATCCCTTGTAACTCGCACCTTAGTGACTTTAACTAAATCATCTAAAATCATGCGGCCACCGCTTCCTGGCTAAGTTGAATAAAGGCAGCAAGTTTAGCTGCAGCCTTACCGGAATCAATGGTTTTGGCCGCTAAATCAATGGCCTGTTGAAGCGTTAACTCAGGATGCGCAATGTGCAATGCACAGCCAGCGTTCATTAAAACAACATCCCGTTGTGGTCCTTTTTTACCGGCTAAAATATCCCGCGTGATTTGGGCATTATCGGCTGGCGTACCCCCAACTAAATCGGCCGGTTGACAACGTTTCAAACCAAATTGTTCAGGAGTAATAGCGTAAGAACTAAATTCTCCTTGTTGCAATTCACAAACCTGTGTTGGCCCAGTTAACGAAACCTCATCCAATCCATCGGCACCGTGAACAACCATTGCGTTCTTAACCCCAAGCTGTTGTAATACGTGAGCCATTGGTTCTAAGAGTGATTGATCATAAACACCTAAAAGCTGCATTGTTGCCCCTGCTGGATTTGCTAGCGGCCCAAGGATGTTGAATAAAGTATGAATGCCCAAACTCTTACGTACTGGTGCAACGTATTTCATCGCCTGATGATATTCCTGAGCAAACAAGAAACAAATTCCAATTTTGTGTAAAATGGCTTCACTCGCTTCTGGGGTAACGTCGATTTTAACACCCAGTGCTTCTAGGACATCAGCGGCACCGCTACGACTTGAAGCTGCCCGGTTACCGTGTTTAGCAACCGGAGTTCCAGCGGCCGCAATCACTAAGGCAGAAGTTGTTGAAATATTGAAAGAATTAGAATGATCACCGCCAGTTCCGACAATTTCTAAAACAGGTTCCTGAGCATCAAATTGCAACGCATGGGCACGCATTGCACTGGCTGAACCAGCAATCTCCGCGATCGTTTCGTGTTTCATTGCCAAGGCCGTTAGAAGACTGGCAATCTGGCTATCCACCGCTTTACCACTCATAATTTCATCAATCACTTGTTCTGCCTGTTCAAAAGTCAAATCCTGTTGGTCAGTTACTGTTTTAATCGCTTCTTTAATCATACTAATTCCTCCAATTTTGTTTTACATTATCATGTCTGTCTATTAGTCGATTCAATGATGCGTTGCCACCGTTTTCCGGGTAATTGTTGCATGGTTTTCACTCCTTAGTTAGATAGTGTTTGAAAAGGCGGTTAGATTACGGAGAATAGCCTAGTTTGCCGAATTATTCGCAAAGCGGATGATTTGGTGAACGTCGCTATTCGGAGTAATCTGCCTTTTCAAACACGTTTACGCCGAGTCTCTTGAAAAAATCATTAAAAACACCGCTAAAAAAATCCGCCCATAACAATTTCTTGTTAAGGACGGATTTTTCCGCGGTGCCACCTTAATTCAGTCACGAAATTAGTCTATTCCAAAAAAAGATAAACTAACTAATCTCGTCACTACGCTTAGCAAGGGACAAACATCCCTCCGGCAACTGACGCGTGCCTGACGTCAAACTGTAATAAGAGTGAGAAAAAAGACGGTTAGCTTCTGAGGATTAGCCTAATAAGGCGGCTTGGTCATGCAATGACCGAGACGACTTATGTAGCTAACCGCAGGAAGCTGTCTTTTTTCTCACGTTTCCATTCCGGTGAAACTGCTTCTACCTAGATTGTGGAAACGTGGCCCAAAAGACAGATTACTCCGAATAGCGACGTTCACCAAATCATCCGCTTCGCGAATAATTCAGCAAACAAGGCTATTCTCCGTAATCTAACCGTCTTTTGGTCCACTCTTTTCGAGTTTGCCCTCGGTGGTCCATTTAATTGTCTGCGTTCGACTGCCATTCTCAGCACCGGCAACTCTCTTTACGTGCACAACAATCTTGATCTCCACCTCATCGGTTTTTGAACGATATTTGATTGACACTAACATTAAAACTAACTGTGTAATTTGTCAATATATTTTTAAAAACTAATTTAATATTAATCTTTCAACTTTCACAAACAGCCAAAAAGTTTCTCACAATTTGGCGACCCACCGTTTCATCAGTCATGATTGATTCGGGATGGAACTGAACACCATAAACTTGGTGTTCTTCATCGGCTAAGGCCATAATCTCACCCTTGGCCGTTTTTGCCGTAATCTGTAAGTTAGTTGGAAAATTTGCCTGCGCCGCAATTAACGAATGATAGCGCGCAGCCTGAAATTTAGTAGGACAAGCATTAAACAACGTACTTGCTTGTTGTACCATAATTTCTGATGGCTTACCGTGCATCAATTGTGCCGCGGCGACGACCTGCCCACCATACGCGACACAAATGGCTTGGTGTCCGAGGCAAACACCAAATAATGGTATTTTACCAGCAAACTTTTCAACAACTGCCAAGGTCACTCCAGCATCCTCTGGTCGGCCAGGCCCTGGAGAAAGAATAATACCGCTTGGGTTCAGGTCCGCAATCTGTGTTGTCGTCAGTTGATCATTTTTTACCACACGAACTTCTTCTTGGGTCATTTGACCAACAAGTTGGTACAAATTATAAGTAAAACTATCGTAATTATCAATTATTAACAGCATAGTGCACCTCCTGTTTTGCGACTTGTTGCAAAGCCGTCACAACTGACCGTGCCTTATTGTTAAATTCTTGATATTCGTATTTGGCAATGCTGTCCGCCACAATACCAGCACCGGAATGGACCACTAGATTAGTTCCTTTTCGATAAGCCAAACGAATGCCAATACATAAGTCCAAGTCACCATCAAAATCCAAATAACCAAGACAACCACCGTACAAGCCACGCTTATTTTGTTCCAGTTCATTGATCAACTGCATGGCACGAACTTTAGGCGCTCCGGATAAGGTCCCTGCTGGCATCAAGGCATCGAGAATATCAATGCTAGATTGATCTGATCTGACCTCGCTTTCAATTGTTGAACCAAGGTGCATCACTTGGCTAAACCGTAATAATTGGCGACAGCTAGTAACCTTAACACTACCAAAACGACTAACCCGGCCTAAATCGTTTCGGCCTAAATCGATTAACATATTGTGCTCAGATAATTCCTTTTCACTATGTTGCAGCTCTGCAGCCAGGCGTCGATCTTCGGCCTCCGTTTTACCGCGACGTCGAGTGCCAGCCAACGGATAGGTCACTAATTGTGTTCCCTGTCGACTAATTAAAGTTTCTGGTGAGGCCCCTAATGCTTCAAAATCACCATCCTGAAAATAGAATTGATACGGCGATGGGCTTTGGTGAAATAAGGTTGGTGCTGCGGCAAATAAACTACCGGCCATATCCGCGTGCTGTGGATTAGATAGAATTAACTGAAAAATATCTCCCGCGACAATATGTTGTTTGGTTTGTTCAACTAAATTCGTAAAGGTTGGCAAATTAAACTGCAGTTGTAAGGCTGATTTTAGTTGTAAAGTTACCGGGACAAAACTCTGTTGTAATTGTAGAATAGTTCGTTTTAATTTACCAAGTTGCACCTGTACCTGTTCAAATCGATTATTTAATTCATTTGTTGGTACAATCTGGCTTAACGTCACAATTTTAGTCCGTTGATTATAAGCAATAACTTGATCGGCCAATAACAGATCAACATCATCCAATTGATAAGGATCACTGACACTGGACGATAACGTTGGGTTAGCGTACTGACCATAATCGTAGGCAAAGTAACCTACCAGTCCCCCTTGAAAAGGTGGTGAATCTGGTAATTTAGGCGTTCTAAACCTGTTCAATAATTCTTCTAGGTAAGGTTTAATTGCTGTCTTTTTAGTTGTTGTCTTTCCATTTTTGATTACCGTTAATTGCCCGTTGCGGTAATGGATTTTCATTTTAGGTTGATAGCCAATAAAGGTATAACCATCTAACTTCGGCTTTGGTGCACCCGTTAGTAAATAACTAGTATGTCCCTGTTGGCGCAAGTGGCTGACCAAATTAAGTGGGTTAAACTGCAATACTTTAAACTGCATCGTTACTGGAACTGCTGGATAATCAGCATAAATTGCTAAATCTTCTTTTTTCATTTTTAATCGCCTCACAATTGATTTTTCTAAGTTGCCATCAATTGTAAACGCCATCGTTTTCCAGGTAATTGCTGCATAGTTTTCACTCCTTAGTTAGATAGTGTTTGAAAAGGCGGTTAGATTCTGAGGATTACTAACGATGTCGATCGGACTAAGGTGAACCGAAGTCCGAATCGCAGCCTAAACAGACGAATTACCTTTGAAAAAGGTGATTTGGCTGTTGTAGCTAACCGCAGGAATCTGCCTTTTCAAACACGTTTACGTCGAATCTCTTAAAAAAATCATTAAACTAGTTTCAAACTAATGATTCATTAAAAAAACACCGCGAAAAAAATCCGCCCATAACAATCTCTTGTTAAGGACGGATTTTTCCGCGGTGCCACCTTAATTCAGTCACGAAATTAGTCTATTCCAAAAAAAGATAAACTAACTAATCTCGTCACTACGCTTAGCAAGGGACAAACATCCCTCCGGCAACTGACGCGTGCCTGACGTCAAACTGTAATAAGAGTGAGAAAAAAGCTGCTCAACTTCTTCTAGGCTAGCTGGAAGAAGTTAGCTTTTTTCTCACGTTTCCATTCCGGTGAAACTGCCTCTACCTGGATTATGGAAACGTGGCCCAAAAGACAGATTACTCCGAATAGCGACGTTCACCAAATCATCCGCTTCGCGAATAATTCGGCAAACTAGGCTATTCTCCGTAATCTAACCGTCTTTTGGTCCACTCTTTTCGAGTTTGCCCTCGGTGGTCCATTTAATTGTCTGCGTTCGACTGCCATTCTCAGCACCGGCAACTCTCTTTACGTGCACAACAATCTTGATCTCCACCTCATCGGTTTTTGATGCTATTTATTGTTTCAAAGCATAGAAGACTACTAACTCTTTGTCAACTATTTTTTATAAAACAAATTCAGCATTTATTATTGGTATATACCCCATTATCAAGACCAACAGCCGTTGAGTGGATATCATCGTATAATTGGTATCCTAAAAAGAAAGCGCTATAATGGCCTTATAAATATGAATTTAAAAATTTAAGGAGTTTTCACTTTATGAATGAAACTGATCTTGCTTTACTAAAAGCTAAGTACCCAACTAAGACTGCACTTGCCACCGAGCTCATTAACCTCGAGGCAATTTTGAATTTACCAAAAAGTACTGAGGCCTTTATAAGTGATATCCACGGTGAATACGATGCATTTCAACACGTTTTACGCAGTGGCTCTGGTAACGTCAAACAAAAAGTTGCGGCCCTTTTTGCTGGAAAAATGACAAAAAATAAAATTAGCAACTTTTCATTTTTGATCTATTACCCGAAAGAACGGTTAACGGCCATTAAAAAGCGCTACGCTAGTAACGAAGAGCTTTGCCAGTGGTACCTAGACACCTTTACACGTCTAATCTCATTACTCCACTTTGTCTCAACAAAGTACACCCGCTCTAAAGTTCGAAAGGCATTAAAACCAGAGTTTGTTTACATCACTGAGGAGCTACTCTACGCCGATTTAGATAGCGTTGATAAATTACAGTACTATAGCAAAATCACCGAAAATATCATTACTTTAGGTCAGGCCGACGCCTTTATTATCGCAACTTGCCATAGCATTCAACAATTGGTCGTTGATCATTTACACATTGTTGGTGACATTTATGATCGTGGGCCTTACCCGGACAAGATCATGGAACGACTAATGCAGCATCATTCCTTAGATATTCAGTGGGGTAATCATGATATTCTTTGGCTGGGTGCCGTCTCTGGCTCGCAGCTTTGTTTAGCAAATTTACTGCGAATCTGTGCACGTTACAATAATTTAAGTATTATCGAGGACGCTTACGGCATTAATTTACGCCACTTAGCGTTGTTTGCCGAAAAACATTACCAAGATAATCCAGCATTTCAACCAAAGCTAATGCACAATGAGCGCCCATTATCGGCCGCCGAAAAATTGCAGATAACACAAATTCACCAAGCAATTGCCGTAATTCAATTTAAGCTAGAAGGCCCGGCCATTGCCCGGCGACCTGAATTCAACATGGCCCACCGCGCGATGTTAGATAAAATCGACTACGCCAAGCAAACAATTGAGCTAAAAGGCAAAACTTACCAGTTAGAGAATACCTGTTTTCAAACCATTGATCCTAAAGCACCCTATCAATTAACCCCAGAAGAACAAGATTTAATTGATCAGCTTACAACTGCGTTCATGCAGTCCGATAAATTACGCCGGCACATGGCATTCTTGGTAAAAAAAGGTAGTATGTACCTCACTTACAACGATAATTTGATTTTTCACGGCTGTATTCCCGTGGACGATAAAGGCAAGTTTCAAACTTTCCGCCTAAACGGAAAAGATTACGCAGGTCCAGAACTACTAACCGTTTTCGAAAAAAATTTGCGCGAAAGCTTTGCGCACCCACATACGACAAACGACCAGGCAACTGATCTCCTTTGGTATTTATGGACTGGACCTTTATCACCACTATTTGGCAAACATGACATGACCACGTTTGAGCGCTATTTTATTGCGGACAAAGAAACGCACTTTGAAGCGCCGAACGCTTACTATCGATTACGCCACGAAACTTGGTTTATGGACCAACTATTAGAAGCCTTTGGACTTGATCCAAACACTGGCCACATTATTAACGGTCACACACCTGTCAAAAAGGGCCAGAGTCCAATTATGGCGGATCGAAAAATGCTAGTTATTGATGGTGGCTTTTCTAAGCCTTACCACAAAACAACCGGCATTGGTGGCTACACACTGCTATATAATTCTTACGGAATGCAATTGGTGACCCACCAGCCATTCACTTCACGAGCAGATGCAATTGCAAATCTAACCGATATTATTTCCACTAAACGAGTTGTAGATCAAGTCAGTCACCGTAAAATGGTGGCCCAAACCGATATTGGAAAAAAGCTCATTAAACAAGTTCGCCTGTTAAAGGAACTAATGCTCACAAAATAAGAATTAATTATTATTTTGTTTATTCTGTTTATCTATTGGAACTTATGGTATTCTTTCTAGGTGTCTTCGTTAATTGTTTACACAATTACTATAAGATAAACTAAAAATAAATGAACATGTTTCCAACAACAGGAGGTCTAGTTTTGGACTATGAACAATTAATGCTGACAAAGACTGATTATTCATTCTATCAGTTTTATGAATTATTAGATAAAATTCGGCCGGCAGTCTATACCGTCAATGAATTGGCGGAACGTACCGAGATGTCTTATCAGAAGACTTATAACATGGTGCAAGACATCAATCAGCAAGTACAAGCCTATTTGCCAGAACAAAAATCATTTTTGACTGAACATGGTGGCGTGGATACACGCAAACTATTTGTATCATTAGATCGTTACCGTTTTGAAATTATTCAGGCTAACCTACCATTCAAATTGCTTTGGTACATGCTGACCACGGAGAACCCCACCATTGAAATCTTTTGTAAGGACAATGATGTTAGTAAATCGACTGTTTTTCGTAAACTTAAGTTATTCAATGATTTTCTAAAACGTTTTAAACTACACATGCGCTATAAAAATTTAGCAATTGTCGGTGACGAACGCTATACTCGGTTGGTGCTTTATCAAGTTATGCGTATTACTGCACGGGAACAGTCCATTAACATTTTTCCACCAGAGCTGCGCGAAGAAGTTCAACAAGTCCACAACCTTATCTTTCAAAATATTGATGTGTTTGAAGAATTACATGACACTGAGGATATTGACTTTGTTGTTGCAATCTTTTTACTTCGTGAGCACCACGGCTTTTACGTTAATAATGATTCTCGCTACCAAGCACTAACGGCCGAAAATCCTAATTATAATATCGATGTCTTGGCTCCAATGCTAGATGTTCCCGAAAATCGACTGGCTGGTGAACTTAATTTTGCTTTCTTCTTACTGAATTATCCGCCAATTTTCCGTGATGCTAACAGCAACTTTTTGCAACGAACTTTGAGATTTTATTCACGTACAGAAAACATTATTTGGTCACTAGTTACCGACTGCCTTAAAGTGATACAACATAATGATTTTAACGACGAAGTTGACTTAACTCAAGATCGACTCCTTCTAGGTAATTTATTAAATACAACTTTAGGTTCATACATTTTACGGGGACCTTTTCCTGCATTTACTTATGTGCCAATTAATGATTCAGTTCTTCGTTTCGGAAAAAACAAATTGTACCTAGATATTGATTATTATTTTAATCATCTACCGCAGAATTTTCGCGCATTTTCTTCCGTTAAGGATCAATTAATTAACGCTTTCTATCAATTCATCATGCGTAATTATGTTAGTTACGATAAGAATTACCAGCTGAAAATTGGCCTTTACATGGAAGAAAGTAATCTGACGTACCAGGACTATCGCGACCTGTTAAACGGTATTCCTTACTTTAAAGTAGCACCTTACTTCACAAAATTCGCCGAACAATATGATGTGGTTGTAACAACTTCTGCATCACTTTATCGAAAACACGCCCAGCGCGGTAACTACTTCTTCTTTGATGTTGAAACTAGCGATATTTTAGGCGGTTTGTACCAGCAATTGCAGACCTACTACGCTAAGCACATCTTAGGCGGACATTTAAAGAACAGCACCTCAGCTAGTAAAACAAAACCCGCTGGCCAAGATGATACTTCTTCGGAAAATTAGAAATCACTTTTGAAGAACTAGATTTCTGCATTTTACCAAACTTTTTATAATAATAATTGACTTCACACGACAATCTAAAAAGTGACCCAGGAAGCGTAAGAATTAGACAACTAATTTCTACGCTTCCTGGGTCATTTCTTTTGCAAGTTACTTAACTTTTTTAATGTTTTTCGGTAAAATGAAGACTACTCAGGAGGCATTCAAATGACAGCCAAACTTATTGCATTAGACCTTGACGGCACAACGCTTAATAATAACGGACAGCTTAGCCAAAAAACAACCCGGATACTTAAGGCAGCTAGTCATGCCGGTCATAAAGTTGTGATTACAACTGGCCGCCCGGACAATATCAGCGAAAACTTTTACGATGAACTCGACCTGACAACCCCGATGATTAATTTTAACGGTGGTTTAATCCACATTCCTCATCACCACTGGGCCGCAGAGTACCAAGCAACTTTGCAAACCAAACTAGTACTCGCTTTACTAGAGCTCAAGAAACGCTTTGCCTTAAAGGCCATTGTAGCTGAGGGAAAGCAGTTTATTCTAACTGATCGACCTTTTCAGGACATTCCGTTTATGCCAAATATGCTACACCCAAAAGTACTGCTCAATTCGGCGAGTTTAAAGCAAGAGCCAATTTCAGTCACTCTTTTTACTAATGCACTAACCTTCCCCGCACTTCAGCAAACAATCCAATCAGAGTTTCCAATGGTTGTTGCGCAAACTTGGGGTGCCTGGAACGGTGATAATGCGGCCTTAGAAATCGTAAAAAAGGCTACTCGCAAGTCTACTGGTATTCATTACTTACTTAATCATTTCAATATGACGGCCAACAACGTCATTGCGTTTGGTGATGATTTTAATGATCAAGATATGCTAGAATCTGCCGGCTGGGGTGTCGCTATGGCTAACGCTCAACCAGCGGTGAAGGCCGCCGCCAATACTGTGATTGCGGAAACAAATGACGAAGACGGCGTTGCTAACTACTTACGAAATTATCTAGCCCTATAAACTAAATAATATAATCACGAATAAACTGTTGATCGGCTTGAAAGCGTTCGGCTACTGGCGTTAGCGGCCAGGCAACTTCATTACAGAAAATCAATTGTTCGTCCTTGAAACGCCATAAACTCAAGACATCAATTTGATCTTCTTGCGTTAATTTAGTTGTTATTTTTACAATGTAATGAACAGTGACCGCCTGCTCGTCTTCGGCAAAAATACAATCATGGACAACAAGTTCGTTAATCGTTGCCTTAGGTGCGGCGGCCAAATGGTGTAGTCGTTCTAAATAACGGGTGTAGTTAATATTCTGCCCGTTTAAAACGACAATCAGTTCGTTGCTAAGATATTGTTCCACTTGTTCTAATTGTTGTTTTTGAATAACCTGTTGCAGTAAATTTAGAACTTGTTGTTTCGCTATTTCAGGAGTCACGCCTATCATTTCCTTTTAATTTTAATCCGCTAGATTTAAAATGAAGCTAATAACCCACCGGGAGCTAATTATGAAATCTTTTCAAGCATTTTCAACTTTGAACCTACCCAATTATCAATTACGCTTTTTGAACACCGTGGCCGCTAAGGACATCTTTTCATTGCGCCATGATTCAAGCGTTGCTGCGGCTTCTGGCCGTAACACCGATCAAACTCTTGAGCAAACAATGGTTTATATTTATAAAATGATGACTGGCGTTAGTCGCCAGGACTTTTTAATGTGGGGAATTATGACTAAGGAAACAAACGAATTTGTAGGTTTAGTGCAGCTTTGGAATTTTAATACTAAACAAAACTCAGTTGAAATTGGCTACGAAATTCTTCCTAGCTGGCAGCGGCACGGTATCATGACTGAAATCTTAACCGAATTGATTCACTTTAGCTTCAACGAGCTTAATTTGAAGCAGCTAAAGGCCGTAACTGCAGCCACCAATCAACCCTCCCGTAAACTTTTAGAAAAAGTCGGTCTTAAGCAGGATCCCTCTTTCCACGAAAACACGTATAGTTTAGAAAAACAAAAAATTGAACTAGTTCAATACCTTGCTAACAAACAATAAAGATTAAAAACAGCCGTGTATTGGATTTTGTGCCCACACAAAATAGACATTAGAGCACTTAGGAGGTGCCATGTTTCGAGTTCGCGTACTTCGCGTTAGGAGAATGGACATCCGCCGTGTATAAGATTTTGTGCCCGCACAAAATGGACATTAGAGCACTTAGGAGGTGCCATGCTTCGAGTTCGCGTACTTCGCGTTAGGAGAATGGACATCCGCCGTGTATTGGATTTTGTGCCTGCACAAAATAGACATTAGAGTACTTAGGAGGTGCCATGCTTCGAGTTCGCGTACTTCGCGTTAGGAGAATGGACATCCGCCGTGTATAAGATTTTGTGCCCGCACAAAATAGACATTAGAGCACTTAGGAGGTGCCATGTTTCGAGTTCGCGTACTTCGCGTTAGGAGAATGGACATCCGCCGTGTATAAGATTTTGTGCCCGCACAAAATGGACATTAGAGCACTTAGGAGGTGCCATGCTTCGAGTTCGCGTACTTCGCGTTAGGAGAATGGACATCCGCCGTGTATTGGATTTTGTGCCTGCACAAAATAGACATTAGAGTACTTAGGAGGTGCCATGCTTCGAGTTCGCGTACTTCGCGTTAGGAGAATGGACATCCGCCGTGTATAAGATTTTGTGCCCGCACAAAATAGACATTAGAGCACTTAGGAGGTGCCATGTTTCGAGTTCGCGTACTTCGCGTTAGGAGAATGGACATCCGCCGTGTATTGGATTTTGTGCTCGCACAAAATGGACATTAGAGCACTTAGGAGGTAGTCTAGCATGACCAAGTTATTAGAACGCCTTTTGTTAGGCTTAAAACAAACCGGTCAAAAATTAAATCAAGCCCAAGGAAAACAAACTGCTGCTTTTAGTGCAGCAATCTTCCACGGTAAAAAATTTAATTACGTTTCCTCGCTTGAATTGGCAGCCTTACTGGTTACTGATCACAATACTATTACGCACGCGCTACACCAAATAAGCCCTAACCTGGATATGCCGCTAAGATCAACGGCTAACGGTCTTGATGTGCAGCTATTTGATTAGAGTTGCTTTAAGTACCACGTATCACAAGCTGTATGCTCAGTTCCAGCCAGTGGTTTAGCTAACCTTTTAAAATCATAGCGGGGGTAGATTTGATTGGCAACCTTAAGCTTGGCGAAGGTTTCTAAGTAAACTTGTTGGTAGTGCTGCGCCGCAAAATCCAGCGCTTTTTTTATTAGCTGATTTGAATAGCCTTTACCTCGGGATGCCTTCTGAATATAGAGCTTTTGTAACTCACAGGTACCAAAAGTATGTGCATAGGGTCCAATACCCACGCCACCAACAACTTGTTGATCTTCTTCAAGTACCCAATAAAAGCCATACTCTAAATTTGCGTAGTATTCGGCCAAAACTGTTAATTGCGGATCAAAGTAGGCAGTTCCCGGCAAATTTAATTGATATTCTGCTAAGCAATCCTGAACAAGCTTCTTAACTGCTAGATCATCCTTTGGTTCAATTGGTCGTATTTGCATAGGCATTACCTGCTAACTTTAATTTTAATTTAGTTTTCATACTAGCAAATTTTATGTTGCGACGCAATTCCTAATTATTAAAAAATAGAGCTCGAGGCTGCTACTTTTTTACACCAAATAATTTTAATGGTGAAAAAGGGGTACGGCTTCAGGCTCTATTTTATTTTTAATAATATTTCAATTACGTTATGAGTTTCCATTTTGTTTAGGGACAACTTTTTTAATCAACATTATCTAGAAAAACGTGATAACTTTTTTCGATTTGAAATTCTTTTTCACCGGCTGTTTTAGGTACAAACTGCAGTTTAATATCTGCCATTGCCATGTCAGCATCAGGATCGATTTGATACACACAATTAACCTTGGTCAAATCCGTTTGTGTGGCCAATTCATCCCGCATGATCTGGTAATCTAAGGAAATCAAATCAAGTGTTTGCGTGTAATCTTCTGGGTAAGGCACTAATACCATTGTATCCTTAAGGAAAAAAACATTCCCCTGTTTTAATCGCTTAAAAAAATGTTTGTTTGGCACCGTTAACTGCATCGTTCTCACTCCCTGACTATTCCGTTTATTATTGACATATCATCATACCATATAGTTCGTACTGAAGGAAGAAGTTAACGATTGGATCACCTAGATTTAATCTAACCGCTTTTTCAAGCACTCCCCCAGATTTGATTTGTGCTAAGATGAACTCGTGTTCAAAACTGCCTTAAATCAGCTTATAATTAACTTAATGGCTGCTAAAATATGTGGCCAAAAAATTCTTTGAACACTTTTTAAGTCTACTTCATTTAAGTTAATTATTAGTGAAAAGGAGCAACTACTATGGCAAAAGTAACTTCCATCCCAAAACAAATCGAAGTCTCCGGTGCCCACGTCAATAACCTTAAAAATCTTTCGGTTTCAATTCCACTCAATCAATTCGTTGCAATCAGTGGTCTATCTGGATCTGGAAAATCCTCTTTAGCAATGGGCGTTCTTTACGCTGAGGGTGCCCGGCGATACTTAGATTCGCTTTCAACCTATACACGCCGCCGAATCAGCCAAGTTGGCAAGGCAGATGTTGATTCCGTCCGCCATCTTCCAGCGGCCCTGGCTCTACGCCAGCGGCCAAATGTTCCTAATTTACGAAGCACCGTTGGAACAATGACCGAGAGTTTCAATATTTTACGGCTATTATTTTCTCGCCTTGGTTCACACGTTTCACCAAATGGTCAACGCGTCAAACCTAGCCTACGAGTTGCGGAGGGTTTGACTCTAAAAGCAGGTGATGGAACAACCTTCCAGCCACCTGGTGCCGAAAGCTTCGCGTTTAATTCAACCGGTGCCTGCCCGACTTGCCACGGTACTGGCCAAATTCGTCAGATCATTGCGGCACGACTCATTCCTGATGACCGGCTAACAATTCGCCAAGGTGCTATCGCCTCTTGGAAATTGCCCGGGCGTAACTTTATGCAGTTTGTTGTGCAAACAATCGGTGTTAACATCGACACCCCTTTTCGTGATCTAAGTAAAAAAGATCAGGCAATTGTTTTGTACGGCGAAAAGAAAAAGTACGCTATTAACATTCCAACTTCAACTGGCAAAATCTTTCACATGGATAATGCTCAATTTGAAAATGCGTTTGCTGCGGTAGAAGATAGCCTGGCCACTACGCATAACGAACGCGCTATCCAGCGACTCAACCGTTTTTATGATTTCACTACCTGCCCAACTTGTCACGGCAATCGATTTAACCCAAAGCTTTTACAAAGTCAGTTGGCTGGAAAAAATATTGCAGAAGTGTGTGCAATCGAAATTAAAGATTTACCGGCGTTTGCGGCAACGATCGTTCCCCAATTGCCAGCTAATATGGCCAAGATTGGTACTAACTTGGTTGGTGAGTTTAAAACTAGTCTCGCACCATTACTTGATCTTGGACTAGATTATTTAACTTTAGGTCGTCCGGGCATGACCCTATCTACTGGTGAATTACAGCGAATTCAGCTTAGTCGCACCCTGCGTTCAGAAACGACTGGTGTGCTTTACGTACTGGATGAACCTTCAATTGGACTACATCCCGCCAACGTTACTGGTCTGGTCAAAATTCTTCGTCAATTAGTCGCACAGGGCAATTCGCTAATTGCCGTTGACCACAACACTGGCCTAATTGGCGCCGCTGATCAAATTATTGAGATTGGTCCCGGTGCCGGTAAAAAAGGAGGAACGATTCTTGATCAAGGAAGTGTCGCCGAAATTAAGAAAAATCCCCATTCATTGATTGGTCCCTTTTTAACCGGCAAAACACCCTTAATTACGCGCAAACAAGTCCCTAAGGAACACATATTTGATCAAGGAACGATCAAACTACACGTTAAACGGCGCTTCAATTTGAATAACGTCACCGCTAGCTTTCCAGTTGGACAGTTGACCGCCGTTAGTGGCTTTTCTGGCGCTGGTAAAACCACGCTTATTTTGGACAGCCTACTACCGGCAATTCAGGCCCAGGCACAAGAGCAGCCACTACCACAACACGTTGACCAGTTGGAAAGTGGTGGTATCAAACGTGCAGTGATGATTGATTCAACACCTGTGGGTAAAAACGTCCGCTCAACTGTCGCTACCTATTCTGGTGTTTTTGATAAAATTCGCCAGGCCTTTGCGGCAACTACAACGGCTAAACAACAACATTTTGGTGCGGCCCATTTTTCTTACAATACCTTAACTGGCGCTTGCCCCACCTGTCATGGTACTGGCCAAATTTCGCTGGATGTTCAGTACTTGCCGGATATCGTGGAAACCTGCCCAACTTGTAAGGGAAGCCGCTATAATCCAGAAACTTTAACGGTAAAATGGCACGACATGACTATCGCGGACGTTTTAACATTATCCGTTGATGAAGCCATCCCTAAATTAAAAACTTTGACCAGCGTTGTTAGTCGCCTAAAATCCTTACAGGACATGGGCCTGGGCTATCTAAAATTAGGTGAGGCTACCCCAACCTTATCTGGTGGTGAGGCGCAACGGCTTAAGTTAGTCAGTTCAATGGGCCAGAAACAAATGGGAACCCTTTTTGTTTTTGATGAACCTTCTGTCGGTCTACATCCGTTAGACATTCGTACCTTAATTCACGTTTTTGATCAATTATTAGCCACCGGCGCAACGATCATAACCATTGAGCATGACTTGGACATCATCGCCAACGCGGATTACGTTGTTGATGTCGGCCCTCGTGGCGGTACTGCCGGCGGTAAAATTGTGGCAACTGGTACACCACGTGAGGTGGCCAACCAAAAAAATAGTATTACGGGGCAATACTTGGCCAAACACCTTAAACAATTTGGGGTTGACTAGGGAAGGTTTGAAAAATCGCTTTATTTAGTACTTTCCTGATTAATTTAGTGCAAACGTGTTTGGAAAAAGCAGATTACTGCAATTACCTTATTTCAACTTGGCGGTTTTTGCCTTGCTAGTTCTTGCGGTGAACGAGGCGAACTTAGTCGCGAGCAGTTATGGACTTTATAACTGTGTTCCTTGGTTTCACCACAAGAATAGACAACATCGAAGTATCATAAGTTATTTGCAAAATAGTAGTTAAAATAGCCGAATTACCTTTTTCAAGGGTAATTCGGCTATTTGGGCTGCGATTCGGACTTTGGGTTATCTTAGTCCGATCGACATTCGTCAGCGAAGCCAGTAATAATCCTCAATTGCGAAGTAGAATCTAACCGCTTTTTCAAACACTCTGGTTTAAACGTGTTTGAAAAAGCAGATTCCTGCGGTTAGCTACAACAGCCAAATCACCTTTTTCAAAGGTAATTCGGCTGTTTAGGCTAATCCTCAGAATCTAACCGCTTTTTCAAACACTCTCTTTTTTAGTATCATAAATCACTCTAATTCTATAACGCCGCTATTGCGATCATTAGCGGCAGTGAGACGATTGAAAATAAAGTTGATAAACTCATCAGTTTAACCGCAAAGGCCGGGTCACCGTCGTTTAATAGGGTAAATAAAACAACAATCCCTGCTACTGGGCAAGCTGCCATCGTCGCGGTTGCCAGTAACGCAGTCCCGTGCAAACCAATGACGGCCAGTATTAGTAACGTTAAAAACGGCATAACAATATTTCGCAGTAAAATTCCCGGCCAAATTAAGTGATCGCTAAATAATTCCCGCCATTTAATGCTGGCAATACTATTTCCAATTACCATCATTGAAAGTGGTGTATTGATCCCACTAATATAATTGACCCCTGATTGTAAAATTGTCGGCAGTTTAAACGACGCCAAAAAAACAATCAGTCCAATAACAATGGCAATAATATTGGGATTAGTCAACACACTACGCACCATGTAACGGCGGCTGGATTGATTTTTCTCTGATTTAAATAAATTAATGCCATGGGTCCAATTAAATAAATTAAATACCGCTAAATAAGGTACCGAGTAAAAAACGCCCGCTGAACCAAATAACGCATTAGTTAGCGGTATTCCCATAAAACCAGCATTTGAATAAACTGTTCCGAATTGAAGCGCCGTTCGTTGTTCAGTATTTTTAACACGGTGAAAAGCCAGTCGACCTACAATAATTGCAACAAGATAAGACAACACAGTTCCAACAAAGGCCAAGCTCAATTGGGTTAGCTGATGCACGGAAAAGGGTTGCTCGAACGCTTTAATAATTAAACACGGCGAAACAATGTACAGCAAGATGGCCGTTAAGTCTTTGGAAGTTTGTTCATGGATAAAGCCCACTCGGTTAGCTAAAAAACCAACTGCCATTAATAAAAACATTAAGCTAACCTGATTTAACGATGTTACGAATCCCATTTACTCACCCAATCTTTTTTCTACTATAATTTACTTTATCCTTAAAAAATGATCGCCACTATTTTTGAGATTGTTCTAATTTAACGGTGAATTCTGTTTCAAAAATCAGCATTTAACAACCTTAGCCTAAATATAGCCCAGTACTTGATACTCAAGTGAACATCGGTGTCATAAATTTTGCGTAGGGACTTTGTTTAGGAAAGATCTCAGCAATACTGTTGTAGCCAGTAATTAATAACTGAAGTGTTTTCTGGCCAATCCAATCTGGTGGTAATAAACTCTGCGGTAGAATTGGATCGAGTAAAAACATCGTATTGATATGATTACCAATGTCCAAATATAAATTTAATAGAGCCTGATCATCCCCACTGGCCACAACTTGTGAGGTGTGAGCCATTTTTTCCTTAATCCAAGCATATTCAGTTTGATAAGTTTGGGTCAAAGTTTTTAAATGCCACATTTGAAAGGCCTCTTGCCGCGTTAGGCGCGTTTTAAAAAAGGTTCCTTTCACAACCTTTACGTCACTAGTGACACCAATTTCCTGTGCCAATGCCAAAACATCATTCCCGTAATGCCAAGGTGACACGTAAACCGAGGATTGATATGGTGCAAAACCATACTCCTGTAAGGCCGTTTTAAAGGCCGCTTTTGCCTTACGCTTTTCTTCCGGAATTCGAATGAAAACAAACGTCCAATTCCCATCAAAGGCCATTTGATAATTATTGTATTTTAAATTAATGTCGGATAATCTTTTTTTCCCTTCGGCCGTTAGCGCATAAAGCCCCCGGCGGCGGGAAATAATTCGGCCCTGGTTCTTTAACTTGGATAACGTGTTGCGAACGGTCATCTCCGTATAATTACGCTTAGTGTAAATTGCGACCAAAGTTTTGGCGTGCACTTCCTCACCAACGTCGATTAAATGTAAAATTTGTTTTTCAACTGATTGCATCCATTGTTCCTTTCTAAATCAATTGAAAGAGTGTTTAAAGAATGATTAGCTTGTTCTCGCCTGTTCAAAAATAGGATTAAAAATAATTTTCGGGCAACCAACGAGCGATTCGTAGCCAAATCATCCTTTTTATGTCGCTCTTTTCATTGACAAGTTTTCATTTTTAAATATAATAGTAATTATACTGTTTCGACAAAATATAATTATATTTAGGGTTGTTAGTAACTTACAAAGTATCGTGTGGGTCAGTTAGCTTTCTAACGACTCTTAGAAAGCATTAATAAAAGATTGGCGTTACATCTTATGTTAGTTATTATAAAGGGCTACTTTTAATTTGAAAACACTTTTTAATTATTGGCAGCTACTTAATCGTGAGGGAGACGATTGTTTCACATGAAAAAAACATATATTTACGTCTTAATTTCAACTTTCTTATTCAGCTCAATGGAAATTTCACTTAAATTAGCTGGCAGTGCCTTCAATGGTATCCAGCTTAACTTCTTACGTTTCTTAGTCGGTGGTTTCTTACTACCGTTTGCGGTAAGGGCCTTGCGTAAGCAGAAACACCGATTAGACTTTAAAGACTTAGGTATCTTTTTACTAACTGGTTTAGTTGGCATCGTGATTAGCATGACCTTCTACCAAATTGCTGTCGAGGTCGATCAAGCTTCAACCGTAGCCGTTTTATTCAGCTGTAACCCAATATTTGCACTAATCTTCTCTTACTTAATTTTACGAGAAAAGCTCAGCCGAACAAATTTAATTGCCGTCATTATTTCCCTAATCGGGTTGCTAATCATTGTTAATCCAACCCACCTCACTAATCCAGTTGGGTTAACTCTGGCGATTACTTCCGCCGTTACTTTTGGCCTTTACTCAATTGTTTCACGCTGGGGTTCTATGCGTGGACACTTTAATGGACTTACAATGACCAGCCTTTCTTTCTTGGCCGGCGCACTGGAACTAGGGATTTTAATGGGTCTATCACACGTTTCAGCAATCGCTAATCGATTAAATAGCGTTAATGGGCTTAAATCATTTGCAAACATACCGTTCGTTCAAGGAATTGCACCAAATAATTTATTATTACTGGCCTACATATGTATCGGGGTTACTGCTGGCGGCTTTGGTTTTTACTTTCTTGCAATGGAAACTTCAGACGTTTCAACTGCTTCCCTTGTGTTCTTCATTAAACCGGCGCTGGCACCAATCATGGCTATGATTGTTTTGCACGAACGTATTGTGCTGCCAACCATCATCGGAATCGTTGTCATTGTACTCGGTTCAATCGTTATGTTCTTAGGTAATCGTTACGCTGACCAAGTTAACTCAATGCAGTATCAGGGTATTTTTGCTAAACTATTACGCAAACCTGGTAGCCCAAATGAGTTACAACAAAAGATTAGTGCCGATCGCCAAAAGCTCCGTGACGATGCTAAGCTTACCAAGGAAAAATTAGTAAACAAGTCATCAAATGAAAATTTATCCTAGAGTTGCATTAAAAAACAGGTATGAAGTGATTGTTTGTAAACAAATCACTTCATACCTGTTTTTATTGCCTTATTCTTCAACTTTTTTTCGTTTAACAACAATTTTATCCTTTTTATTTTTAATCTTAACTCGCTGCCCCGGATGCATTTTCAAAATGCCACGTAACGCTACGGGAATGACAATTCGTCCCTTTGCATCTACAATCACTTGGTATTCTTTCATGTTTAATCGCCCCCTTTAATCCTAATAAGATTTAATTTAAGCTTACCAAGATGTGGGAGCCAAAACACGAAATATGCTTTATTTAATTGTCTAGTTAAGTTTTAGCTAATAGGAACTGCTATTCTAGGACCTACTTGACATTTAAAAAGAAACGGGGTAAAGTGTTTTTAAGTTAAAGATAGATGAGATTATTATTAAAACACCGTGATGGGGAGAGTAGCAACTACTTATTTTTCAAGCGAGCTTCGATTAGTGCAAGGAAGTAAAAGTAGGTAATTGTGAAAGTAGCCTCGGAGTGGCGGATGCGACGTTTATGAAGTGTCCGTTGGGAGCGCCCATTATTGCGCCAACGTCTTGAAAAAGTATTTTAATGCTTTCTCAGCACGGGGTAAGGCTATTACTGCGAAGTAATAGTAAATTTAAGGTGGTAACACGCAATTCAGCGTCCTTTAAAAGCATTTGCTTTTAAAGGACGCTTTTTTTATTTGGTCAACCACTAATAATCGCATTCAGATTTGTATTTCGTAATTATATTTGTACCTGCGGCCAAAACATAGGAGGTTTTCGTTTATGGAATTAGAACAAAAAGAACGTCGCTTAACTTGGAAAAACTATTTAATGATTGGTTCAATGCTATTTGGAATGTTTTTTGGTGCCGGTAATTTAATTTTTCCACTGCACCTTGGTCAACTCGCTGGAAATCATTGGGGGTTGGCAACGATCGGTTTTCTATTGTCCGGTACCCTGCTGCCACTACTTTCAATTATCGCTATTAGTATCACACGTAGTGAAGGTATCTACGATGTTGCTCGCCCGATCGGCAAACACTACGCGCTCATTTTTTTGATCCTTGTTCACGCAACTTTGGGCCCGTTATTTGCCACTCCCAGAACGGCCACTGTTCCTTTTGAATTAGGAATTGCCCCACATATCCCGGCAGACCAAACTAGCCTTTACCTGGCCATTTATTCAGCAATTTTCTTTCTGATCACCTATCGTTTATCCAGCCGCCAATCACGTATTATTGATGTAATCGGTCGCTTACTAAACCCACTATTCTTAGTTTTATTGGCAATCATTTTTTTGTTCGCGTTTTTAAGTCCAATGGGACAAGCCAGTCACGCCACCGCAACTACTGCCTACACACATGGTGCACTCACTAATGGCTTTCTTCAGGGCTACAACACGATGGATGCTTTGGCCGGCCTAGCTTTTGGTGTTACTGTTGTTACTTCAATTAAACTATTAGGAACGCATAAACCAAAGAACATTGCCTTGGCCACCGCTAAATCAGGTGCGCTCAGCATGGGAATTGAAGCCTTGATTTATCTCGCGTTAATCCTAATTGGCGCTACCAGTCTAAATCAATTTAAACTATCAGCAAACGGTGGTATTGTCTTTGCCCAAATTGCTAATCACTATATGGGCGCCGTTGGTGACGCTATTTTGGCCACGTTAGCAACGGTAACTTGTATAACCACAGCAATGGGCCTGGTCACCGCCTTTGCCCAAGATTTTCACAAACATTTTCCTAAAATTAGTTACCTAGCCTTTTTACGTTTCACTTGTGGTATTTCCTTTTTGATCGCAAATATTGGCCTAACTCAGATTATTGCTTGGTCAACACCAGTTTTAATGTTCCTTTATCCCTTAGCAATTACGCTTATTATTTTGGCCATCCTATCACCACTATTTAAGCAAAGCAGCTTTGTCTACCGCGTGACCACAATTTTCACCTTAATTCCGGCAATTTTTGACATGATTCACGCTTTACCACCATTATTGGCCCAAACGGCCTTCGCTCGTAGCATGACAGCCTTCGCCACACATTATCTGCCTTTATTCAAATTAGGTTTTGATTGGATTCCTTTCGCCGCCGTTGGTTTCTTAATCGGTATTGGCGGTTATACATTACGAAATATTAGCCTAAACTGGCACCTGAACCGGCAAAATCTAACTGATGAAAATGATACTGACCATTAAAAAGTATTTAGATTCCAGCGTTTGTGTGCAGGTTAAAGGCCTTTTTATAGAGTGGTCCGCCTGCAAGCCCCTATAAAAATAATTTTGAAACAAAGATTACTTGACCCACTTTAATTTAACTCATGCTATACTAAAATCAATATTGATAAGGAAAGCAGGTCCATAAGTTGAAATTACATGTCGGCTCAGAGCCTTGGCAGCGTGCCGCCGCACTATATGTCAGAATGCAGGTCTTCGTTCAAGAACGTCACATTGCCCTAATTGATGAATTCGATCAACACGACACGTCAAAAACATCCTACGCCGTTATTTACGCGGACAATGAGCAGCCAGTGGCCACTGGACGACTACAATTCATTGATGCCGCAACTATCCAACCTGGTCGAATTGCAACGCTTAGCGAGTACCGGGGACAAGGTTTAGGTGCGCAGGTTATTAATGCTTTAGAAGAAGTAGGTCAACACCAAGGCTATCAAAAATCTCTAATTCATAGTGAAAGAACAGCGCAAGGCTTCTACGAACAACTTGGCTACCAACCTGTCTCTGGTACTTTTATTGAAGATGGTATCCCTTGTGTTTTAGTTAGTAAAATATTGTTCACAAAAAAATAAACGGTAACCAACTACTAATTTTTTCGAAATAAGTAGCTAGTTACCGTTTTTATTCAATTAAAAAAACACGAAACCAGAAAACTGATTTCGTGTCATACGTTAATATCAACCAATTAGTCATAAAAATTAACTAATATCTAGATTTATGTCAGTCGGTTAAAATTCACGCTTGCGTTTGAGACCAACTAAGCCGAATAATGCACCCATTGCGCTTAAGAAACCTAAAGCAGCAAGGTTATCATTTGCTTCGCCAGTTTGTGGTAATGCAGCAGCGGTAACGCCATTTTTAGCAGCCTGATATTGTTTACGAGTTGTTGTAGCTGGAGTAGCAGCCGTTAAGCTTGTTGTAACAGGAGCAGAAGCGTTCTTCTTGGCAGCAACAGTTACTGCAGCTGCACCGTTATTAGCAACTGTTGTAGTGGTATTACCTGCAACTTCTGTACCTTTAGCAGCCGTAGTAGTTGCGGCGCCCTTATCAGCGTCAGTACCTGTTGTAGTGGTTGTAGTGCCACCCTTATCGCCATCAGTGTCTGTGGTAGTTGTACCACCTTTATCGCCATCGGTAGTGGTACCACCCTTGTCAGCATCTTCTGCAGCTTTGGCAGTAGCCAATTCAGTCTTAGCCGTTGCTAAAGCAGAGTTAGCTGCATCTAATTTAGCCTGAGCATCTGTTACAGCTTGTTTAGCAGTTGTTACTGCAGTAGCATCTGTATCAGCAGCAGCCTGTGCATCGCCGTATGTCTTCAATGCCTGATTATATGAATCTAAAGCAGCCTTAGCGCTTGTCTTAGCCGTTGTGACAGCAGTTGTAGCAGTAGTAACTGCCTTCATATCATTGTTGACAACAGCCAAGTTACTGGTTTCAGCACCAACAGCAGTTCCAACAGCAGCAATAGCCTTATTCAAGTTATCCTTTGAATTAGCTACTTCTGTCTTAGCAGCTTCATAATTATCAATTGCAGCTTTAGCATTTGCTTGTAAAGTAGTAAATGCAGCTTTGTCTTGACCTAATGCCTTAATAGCATTGTTGTAAGCAGCTAAATAAGAATCAGCATTTTCTTTGGCTAAGTTATACTTAGTTTGAGCCGTCTTAAGGGCATTATTAGCAGCTGTAACAGCCTTAGCAGCCGTACCAGTTACTGCAGATTGAGCATCATACTGCTGAGTAGCCAATTTTTGTGCAGCATTAGCCTTCGTTAATGCATCAGCAGCAGCAGCTTGTGCAGCCTGTGCAGCATCACGAATTGCAGCATCCGTTTTACCATTTTGCATTGCAGTAGCTAACTGGCTTTCAAGATCGTGGTAATTAGGATTGTTGGCTGGGTCAGCTTCTGCTGCGGCCATTGCCTGTTGAAGGTTATTTACTACCGCTAAGTCTTTAGCAACAGCGCTACTCTTTTGTGTTAAGTCAGCTTGTGCTGAATCTGCAGCTGATTGAGCTTTATCAACATTAGTATTAGCTTGTTGTAAATTCTGCTAAAGCAGTAGAAGCGTCCTTTTGAGCAGCAGTGGCTTGGTCAGCTGCCTTTTGAGCATCACCGACAGCAGTTTGAGCCTTGTTTGTAACGGTGTTAGCAGCTTCAAAGTCACTATTAGCCTTGGTTGCGGCAGCCTGATCGTCTGAAACGTTTTGGATCTGTGCAGTCTTATCAGTATAGCTTTGACTTGGTTGGTTAACGCCATCTTTTTGAGTATAATATTGTTGTAAACCAGTCGTTGCATCGCTAAGACCATCACTTGCAGTAGCAAAACGTTGTTGCGCATTAGATTGTTCATTTTGCTTGTTAAGCGTGTTCTGATGTAAGGCACCTTGTGCATTTTCAGCAGTATTGAGTTGACCTTGTGCGTTATCTTGTGCCTTTTGTGCATCAACAACTTTTGAAGTCTGTTGTGAGGCAGCAGCGTTAGCAGCGTCTACACTATCCTTAGCATCTGAAGCAACCTTCGCTGAATCAACAGCAGCTGAAGATGCAGCCGAAACATTAGTTGTTGCGTTCGACACGTTTTGTGTTGCAGCAGCCTGATCACCAGTAGCCTGATCTACTTTATCCTGCGCTTGTTCTGTTGTTGGTGCAGTCGTTTGTGCGTCTGTCTTTTGTGAAGCGGCATCTGCATCTGGTGTTGTAGCAGCATGAACTGCTTGTGTATTAGCGACAGCAGTTCCACCTAAAGCTAATGTACCAGCAAATGTAGCAGCAGTAACAAGTTTAGCAACTTGTTTGTTCTTTCTAACCATAAAAATCTCCTCCTAAAAAATAATTAAGCTATAATAATGACAATAATTTGAGCCACATTAGACAAAATCTATATCATAATAACTCAAACTACCCCTATTGAAACTATACGATATCTATCTAAAAAAATCAATATTATGTTCACAAAGTCTTCACAACTTTAATAAATTTCGTCAAATTTACCGTCGCTATGGACTTCATAGTCATGAATTTGTTGTAACTGGCCCGTATTATTTTGAAAACCACCAACTTCGTACACTAGACTTTCAGTATCATCACGCTTTTTTCCTAAGAATTGATACTGATCTACATTTGTTTGTGTCTGCGTTCGCTCGTAATAGTGTTGCACAATGTACACTGCCCTTTTACGGGTCTCTGTCAAATCGTATTGGTGGAGATTTTGAACGGCACATTCACTTCGGTGAATGTGCTTTTTGTTTACTCAT
>NZ_RHNQ01000027.1 GCF_003946275.1 Loigolactobacillus backii | reverse complement strand
CCTTTGGTTTTCGCAACTATCACCATTTAGTTTCACGGATCAAACTACAACAAATGCGCACCAAACCAAATAAAAAAACAGCATTAGAAGTTGCCTAACTTCTAACACTGTAAAATTGGCTATCAACAGGATTTGACAGAGAGCCTTTTAATATTCGCAGATAATTTTCCCCAACAGATTATAGCTTGCACCACTATTCCAAAACAAACATTTGGTCAATCAAATGTTTGAGTTCTTTTTTAATAAAGCCAGCATCCTTGTATGAAAGCTGGAATAAAGTAGCATCAGGTTGCTCTCCTGAACCAAATTCTTTTTGTAATTCAACGGCATTTCGGTATTCATTTTCAATCATTTGCTGTTGTGCTTCCAGCTTGGCCGGAACCAAGTCATTCATGTGTTCTGCATCAAAGCCTACAATCAAATTGCCCTTGCTGTAATTAACGTATGTCACCCCACCATGAACGTCAAAATTAGCCCAGTCGGCCAACCGCGATTTTTCGTAGTGACCATTGGTTTCCGGAATCGTGACGTAGCCGTACATGGCACCTAATTTATTTTGGCGAATTGTGGCCTTATAACCGTGATAAATAAATGTTTTTTCTTTTGGTTGCTGATTCCAGATTCCTTCAGGCAATTTTGGCATAACTCATCCTCCTCATCCAAGTGACAAAAAGAACCGCGAACCAGATCGATTCGCGGATTGATACTTGCGGAAGACTGCTTCCGAGACCAATTTTATAGTGTAATCCTTACTACACAAAACTTTCGGAACAACCTAGTTCTGCAACTAGCGCCGTTACACTACCTCAAGTAGTACGATACGTTTGTTATTCCTATTCGCCAGAGCTAACTTGAGCACAACGCTGATCGTTACTAACCTACCAATCTCACGTTGGCGCCTTGAAGTGATGATAATCATCACCGTTAATTAGTCTCTCCGTCTTCCTTAACTGTAATATAGCACGCATTGGAAACGGATACAACTAATATGCTACCACAAGTTTCATTAAAGTTTGCCGCCTAATAATAACTAAAAAATTGGCCGCTCATTAGCGCTTAGACTCTGTTGCTTATTTGCCAAGTAAATTCGGAGCACCTTTTCAAATATTTTCCAAACCTTTAAAACCGATATCTTTGCGGTAATAAAATTTAGCTAGCTTTAACTGTTCAAGTTGGTGGTAGGCCTTTTCTTGGGCGCTTGCTAAATTTTTTCCGTGCACCACTAATGTAAAAATACGGCCACCCGCATTATATAATTGGCCGTCTTTAGCCGTTACATTTGCGTAATAGCCATTTTGGGGTAATGGTGGCAACATTAATCCCACTTGTGGTTTGTGCGGGTAACCTGGTGCGGCAACAACCACACCTAAATAGGTTTCTGATTTTTGCCACTCAATCTGAGGTGTCCTACCAGCAATTAAGGCCATAATTAATTGATAAAAATCACTGCGTAATTGCGGCAAAATGACCTGGGTTTCAGGATCACCTAGCCGTAAATTATATTCAATTACTTTGGGCCCTTCAGCAGTGACCACGCAGCCAATATAAATTACCCCCGCAAAGGTCAGTTTTTTTGCTACTAAACCGGCCATCGTTGGTTGCACAATTTGCGCTAATGCCTGCTGATACACTGTGCTTGTCATCTGCGGCAGTGGTGAGTACGCCCCCATACCACCAGTGTTGGGCCCTTCATCACCTGCACAAAGTTTCTTATGGTCCTGGGAAAGCGGTAAGAGAACCATTTGGGTGCCACCGACAAGTAGCATTAACGAAAACTCTTCCCCGCTTAAATAATCCTCAATTAATATTTCGGTGGCGTGTTGTAACCCCTCATGGATAACCGCGGCAAGGTCAGCACTAGCCCTAACAATTGTTACCCCTTTACCACCGGCCAAACCATTTTCCTTAACCACTAACGGCAGCGAACGGTCTTGCGCATAACTTAACGCCTGTGCTTCATCATTAAAGGCACGGTAATTTGCCGTTGGAATCTGTTGTTGCTGCATAAATTGTTTCGCAAACTTTTTTGAACTTTCCAATTGAGCCGCGGCTTTGTGTGGACCAAAGATAGTTAATTGGTGCGTCTGAAAATAATCAACAATCCCAGCGGCCAATGGTTCTTCTGACCCAACAAACGTTAAATGAATCGCCTGCGTTTTTGCAAACTGTGCCAAATTGGCGAAGGCAAGCATTGCAATGTTGACACAGTTAATACCATCCCGCTGCATTCCAGGATTGCCCGGTGCACAGTAAACCGCCGTCACCTGCGAACTCTTTAGAAAGGCCACACAAACTGCGTGTTCCCGCGCTCCCGAACCAATCACAAGTACCTTTGCCATCTGCATCCCCGCCTTTACTAATGTCTAAAGTGCCGAATGCCAGTCGTTACTAAAACAATTCCCCATTTATCGGCCATATCAATTGAATCTTGATCACGAATACTGCCACCTGGCTGAACAATCGCCTTTATACCATGTTTGGCAGCGTATGCCACACAGTCATCCATTGGGAAAAAGGCGTCAGAGGCCATAATTGCGTTTTCATAACCAGCCTTAGACATTGCCTTTTGAACAGCAATTTTAGTGGAATCAATTCGGTTTGGTTGCCCAGAACCAATGCCTAAAGTTTGCGTGTCCGTGGTCACAACAATGGCGTTACTTTTAACGTGTTTCACAATGTGTTGTCCAAAGGCCAAGGCCGCCAACTGTTGTTTAGTTGGTTGCTTTTTGCTAACAACCGTGAAATCGGCTGGGGTATCAACCTTTTTATCAACTTCTTGCATTAAAAGACCACCGCTAACGGAAATAGTTTCAAATTGATCGGCTTGGTCCTTGCGACTAAAATCGGCCTGCAGTAAACGAACATTTTTCTTTTTGGCTAAAATAGCGTAGGCTTCATCGCTAAATGAAGGCGCAATAATGATTTCCAAAAAGAGTTCGTGCATTTTGCTAGCAGTTGCTGCGTCTACTTCACGATTAACTGCAATAATTCCGCCAAAAATCGACATAGTATCCGATTCATAGGCCTTATCCCAAGCCGCACTCAATGTAGCGGCAACACCAACACCACAGGGATTCATGTGCTTCATCGCAACCACGGTCGGCTGTTCAAATTCACGAATCATTTTCATTGCTGCGTCGGCGTCTTTAATATTATTGTAGGATAATTCTTTACCGTGAAGCTGCTTAGTAACCACTGAATAGGCCGATGGAATAGCATTTTGATAAAAGGCGGCCTTTTGATGGCTGTTCTCACCGTAACGTAATGCCTGCTGTTTTTCGTACGTCAGCGTCAGTTGTTGGGGAAACTCTTCAGTTGTGAGGTAATTGGCGATTAATGCATCGTAGGCCGCAGTGTGGCGAAAAACCTTGGCCGCTAACTGTTTACGGAAATCCTGGTCAACAACTCCTGCTTGTAAAGCCGCAATGACTTTAGTGTAATCGGTCGGATCAACGACGGGGATAACGCCAGCAAAGTTTTTTGCCGCGGCTCGCAACATTGATGGTCCACCGATATCAATTTGTTCAATTGCCTGCGCCTGAGTTGTTGTTGGTTTTTCAATTGTTGCTTTAAATGGGTAAAGGTTAACAACAACGAGGTCAATTGGCACAATCTGTACTTCTTTTAATTGTTGCATGTGGCTGGCGTTATCACGTTTGGCCAAAATACCAGCGTGAATGTTGGGGTGCAGTGTTTTTACCCGTCCATCTAGCATCTCCGGAAAGCCCGTGACGGTTTCAACGCCGGTAACCACGATTTCGGCCGCTTCTAGCACTTTTTTAGTGCCCCCAGTTGAAACTAATTCATAGCCTAACTGTTGTAACTGCTTAGCAAAATCCACCAAACCTGTTTTATCCGAAACACTTAAAAGAGCTCTCTTCGTCAATTTAAATCTCTCCTTCATTCAATAATTGTTCAACCACTTGCGGGTATAGCCGGTGCTCAGTTGCGTGAATTCGTTTGGCTAATGAAGCAAGATCATCTTGGGGTAAAACCGTAACGATTCGTTGGGCAATAATCTTACCCGTATCAATTCCAGAATCAACCCAGTGAATTGTCACCCCAGTTGTTGTAACGCCTGCAGCAAAAGCATCTTCAATTCCGTGACGCCCAGAAAAGTGCGGTAATAGGGCGGGATGAATATTGATAATTTTATGTGGGTAGGCGGCAAGCAAGGTTGGGCCAATAATCCGCATATATCCGGCTAACAAAATAAAATCGATCTGTCTGGCCTGTAATTGTTTAATAATTTGCTGCTCAGCGACCGCCTTGTTTGGGTACGCTTTAAAATCAACCATCAAACTAGGGACTTTTTCTTCTTCTGCTCGGCGTAAGACGTTAACTGCTGGGTGGTCACAAATAAGTAATTTAACCTTTAAGGGCAAATTTTGCTGGCGAAAAGCCGTTACTAAAGCCGTAAAATTAGTGCCTTCACCAGATGCAAAAATTGCAATATTTTTTTCTTTTTGTCCCATTTACTTTTGCTCCTGTAAGATAACCTTTTGCTGCCCAGTGGTAACTTGCCCAATCTGTAAAACTGGCTGTTGTCGTTCCGCTAGTACCTGCTTAACTTGTTCCAAATTTTTAGGGTGAACGGCTAACACCATTCCAATTCCTAAGTTAAAAGTGCTGGCAAGATCGGTAAATGAAAGCTGGCCTAAACTAGCTAAGTCCTGCATAATTCCAGGAAGTGTCCAGGTTGAGCAATCAATCACTGCATCAAGGTCAGTCGGTAAAATACGCGCAACGTTTTCCAACAAACCACCCCCAGTAATGTGGGCAATGCCACTGACTAAGTTTTGTTGAACTAAGGGTAATAACGCCTTAACGTAAATTTTAGTGGGCCGTAATAATTCGTGGGCTAAATCCATTTTGCAGTGCGGTAATTGGGCACTCAGTTCAAAGTGATGTTGCTTAAATAAAATCTGCCGAACGAGACTAAATCCATTTGAATGAAGCCCCTGGGCCGGCAAGCCTAGCAAAATATCACCTAATGCCATTTTTTCAGGCTGCATCAATTGTTGCGCCTCGGCGATTCCCACCGCAAAACCAGCTAGATCATAATGGCCAGCGTGGTACATGTCGGGCATCTCGGCGGTTTCGCCACCAACTAACTGAACTTGTGCGTCTTGGCAACCAGCAACAATTCCCTTTAAAATCGCCTGGGTTTGTGCCCGCTGCAAATGACCAACACCCAAGTAGTCTAAGAAAAATAGTGGTTGCGCACCCTGGGCCACAATATCATTAACACACATTGCAACTAAATCAATCCCAATCGTGGCGTGTTCTTGGGCCTTTTGAGCAACTAATAATTTAGTCACCACCCCATCCGCACCGGAAACCAAAACCGGCCGTTTGTACCCAGCCAAGTCTAATGGAAAAAGTCCGCCGAATGAACCTAGTGCCTGATTGCCAGATAATTTTTTTAAATCGGTGACAACCTGATTGCCTGCCGCAATATCGACACCGGCTTTTTTATACGCATCCATTGAATTCACCTCGTTCATGTGCCAATTGTTGTTGTTCCGCATCATATTCTTCTTGGTAATCGTAAAGTGGTGTTGGATAATCACCGTTAAAATAGGCAACGCACAAACCATGATAGGGCGCAGCAGACTTTAAATTAATTGCCTTGATTAAATTGGCGGTACTTAAGAAGGCTAAAGAGTCACAACCAAAGGTGACGGCCATTTCGGCAACACTTTGATTGGCGGCAATTAATTCACGCGCACTTTGAATATCAATTCCGTAAAAACAGGGAAAACGTAACGGTGGTGATGCAATTCGCAAATGAACTTCCTTGGCGCCGGCATCCTTTAATAATTTCACAATTCGGCGGCTAGTTGTTCCCCGAACAATCGAATCATCTACCAGCACAACTCGTTTTCCAGCAACAACTCCTTTAACCGCGGATAACTTTAAAAAAACGCCCTGTTCGCGTAATTCTTGCGTTGGTTCAATGAAAGTTCGGGCCGAATATTGATTCTTAACCAAACCAATTTCATAAGGCAGGCCACTTTCCTCAGAGTAACCACTGGCCGCTGAAAGGGATGAGTTCGGGACGCCGATAACCATATCCGCATCTGCTGGGTGCTCGCGAGCTAACAGTTTACCCATTCGCTTACGGGCGGAATGAACATTGACTCCGTAGATTTCCGAATCAGGACGAGCAAAATAAATGAACTCCATTGAACAAATGGCCAGCTTCGTTTTATTAGTGTACCGTTCAATTCTCAAACCAGCTGCGTCAATAATTAAGAGCTCACCAGGATGAACATCACACTTAAACGTGGCACCCACAACGTTCAACGCACAAGTTTCGCTGCAAACAACATAGGCGCCATTGGCTAATTGACCAACGACTAACGGCCGAAAACCATTGGGATCAAGTGCTGCGTATAACCGATCCTTCGTAAGTAACAAGTAGGCAAAACCACCTTTAATTTTACGTAAGGCAGCCTTGACCTGTTCATCTAAAGTAGCCGCCTTACTACAGCGAATTAAGTGCATTAAAATTTCACTATCCGAACTAGAATGAAAAATTGCCCCACTTGCCTCAAGGTCTTTTCTTAAAGAAATTGCGTTAGTCAAATTACCATTGTGTGCCAGGGCAAACTGTGTATCACTAAAGTTAAACGGCAAGGGTTGAACATTTTCCAATGTGTTGGCCCCTGCAGTCGAGTAACGGACATGGCCAATGGCGGCAGTCCCGCGCAAATCGTTAAGCTTTTGCTGTGACGAAAACACATCCGTTAACAAACCTAGGCCACGTTCAGTCCGTAGCCTTCCTTGCTCATTAACGGTAATGCCCGCACCTTCTTGACCACGATGTTGTAGTGCAAACAGGCCAAAATAGGTTAATTTAGCCGCATCCGGCGTTCCCCAGATACCAAAAACGCCACACTCTTCATTAAGACTCTTCACTTCAGACTGCATGCCAAAGCTCCTTCCCATAATCTTTTGGCTTCAGGAAGTGCCAGCTTAAATTCACCATCAATTGCTGCAACTAAAAGTCGCTGCTGGTTAGTTACCTTTCCAAGAAGTGTTGCATCACGACCCATTAATTGTTCAAAAATCAATTGGTTTTCTGGTTTAACCGAAATCAGAAACCGACCTTGCGTCTCAGCAAAAAACTGCGCTGTTGTTAATGCGCTGTTCAGTGCCACACCTAAATCTTTACCAAAACAGCTTTCAGCAACCGCCACAATCAGACCACCCTCAGAAATATCGTGAGCACTAGCAATTAAACCTTGCCGGTTTGCGCGTAGAATTAATTGCTGAATTCGCTGTTCTTCAGCTAAATTGAAAGAAAAAAGTTTTCCACCAATTTTACCAGTCAGTAATTTTGAATTTCCGTACCATTAAAATCATTACCAGTTTGACCAACAACGTAAACCTTATCGTTGACCTGTTTAAAATTCTGCGTCGTAATCCGGTTTAATCCTTTGATTAGACCAACCATGCCAACCATCGGCGTTGGGTAAATAGCAACATCATTAAATTCATTATTTAACGAAACATTCCCGGAAATAACCGGCGTGTTAAACACTTTACAGGCGGCCGTCATCCCCATAACTGCTTCATCTAATTCATAGAATTGATCAGGTTTTGTTGGATTACCAAAATTTAAACAATCAGTAATGCCCAACGGAACGCCACCAGTCGCCACAATATTACGTGCAGCCTCAGCAACCGCGATTTCTCCGCCCACATAGGGATCTAAGTAAAGGTAACGCCCGTTAACATCGGTGGTCATTGCCAAGGCCTTGTCGGTGTGGCGAATTCGCACCACCGCTGCATCAGAACCTGGCCGAACAACTGTATTCGTTTGAACCTGAGTATCATAAGTTTCGTAAATCATTTTTTTAGACGCAATCGTCAGTTGTTGGAGCATTTGCTTTAAAATTTGTGTTGGTTCTGTAATCTTTGGTGAAAACTGAGTGGTTGCTTGCCGTAAAATATGCTCCGGAACGGCCTTTTCACGGTGGTAAACTGGCGCCGCGGTTGCCAGTGAGTCCACTGGTACATCCGCTACTATTTGGCCGTGGTGACTCAATTGGTATTGATGGCCCGTTGTGACCTGCCCAATAACGGCAGCAGTAAGTCCGTAGTCAGTAAATAGATCTAAAATTTCATTTTCACTACCGGCCTTGATACAAAGCAGCATCCGTTCCTGTGATTCAGACAACATTAATTCAAAAGCAGTCATATTAGCTTCACGTTGTGGGACTAAATCTAGGTTTAAGGTCATACCACTACCGGCCTTGGAAGCCATTTCGGCGGATGAAGAAACTAGTCCGGCAGCACCCATGTCTTGAATACCAACTAATGTATCCTGATGCTTATGAATAACGTCCAAACAAGCTTCCATCACCAATTTTTCCGTAAACGGATCACCCACTTGAACGGCGGAGCGTTGGCTTTTATGTTTAGAATCAAATTGAGCTGAAGCAAAGGAAGCCCCATTAATCCCGTCACGACCAGTTTTTGCGCCAACGTAGATAATACTGTTACCTACGCCGGTTGCTTGGCCTTTTTCACGATTAGTTAAATCCATTAAGCCCACACACATAACGTTTACTAAGGGATTGGTGGCGTAGGTCGCATCAAAGGCTGTATCACCCCCAACCGTTGGTACCCCAATACAATTTCCGTAGGCAGCGATTCCGGCGACAATCTGGTTGATCAGATATTTATCGTGAGCGGTTTTAGGTTCACTGAAACGCAAACTATCCAACAAAGCAATTGGCCGAGCCCCCATTGAAAAAATATCCCGTAAAATACCACCAACGCCAGTAGTTGCACCCTGAAATGGTTCAACTGCCGAAGGATGATTGTGACTTTCGGCCTTGAATACAATTCCCTGATTGTCACCAATATCAATAATTCCTGCGCCTTCACCAGGTCCTTCAACCACTTGTTTAGCCTTAGTCCAAAATTTCTTCAAAACTGGTTTTGAATTTTTATAAGAGCAGTGTTCACTCCACATTCCAGAATACAAACCAATTTCAGTGTAAGTTGGTAAGCGTTGTAAAATTTTCGTCGTAATTAATTGATATTCAGCATCCGTCAGACCTAAACCCTGATAATACTTCGTGGTCTGAATTGTTTCTGGTGTAAGTGCTGCTGTTTCACTCATGAATTAGCCCACGCTTTCTTACCGAATTGACTAACGAACTGAAAAGTTCGCGGCCTGAAGTTGAACCAAGAATTGCTTCTACCGCACGCTCTGGATGGGGCATCATACCCAAAACATTGCCCTGTCGATTGGAAATTCCGGCAATAGCAGCAACACTGCCGTTGGGATTATTTTGATAGGTGAAAATAATCTGGTTATTTTTTCTTAATTCCGCCAAAGTGATCGGATCACAATAATAATTACCATCACCGTGCGCAATCGGTAGTTGAATTGTTTGTTGTGCCTGATAATCAGTTGTAAACCGCGTTTGATCATTTGTAACGACTAAGTCGGCGACCTTACAAACAAACTTAGATTCTTGATTCCGTTGTAAACTACCAGGTAGTAACCTGGCCTCAGTTAGTATCTGGAAACCGTTGCAAATACCCAAAACAGGTTTCCCGGCGGCCGCAAATCTTTTAACAGCCGGCATAATCGGCGCCAACTGCGCAATTGCCCCACTACGTAAATAATCACCGTAAGAAAACCCACCAGGAAGTAACACGGCGCCGTAGTCACTCAAATCGGTGGCCGTAGACGGAACTAACTCTACTTGCTCCTTAACCACGTCCTCGATTGCGTAGACTAAATCCATTTCGCAATTGGAACCTGGGAAGGCAACAACTGCGAATTTCATTTTGCCACCACCAATTCTTCAAGTTGATAGTGGTAACTTTCCATGTTCACATTAGCGAGTAGTCGATCGCAAATTTCGTCTACTTCCTTTGCAGCCTGTTCCTTGGATTGCGAATTGGTCAGTTTCAATTCAAAGTACTTACCCAACTTGACGGAGGCAACATCCTGATAACCTAAACGCAACAAGGCCGTTTGGATTGCTTGTGCTTCAGGATTCAAAATTGAACGCTTATAATTAACGTGGATTTTCGCTAAATACATTAGTTATGGCCCTCCACTTTCTGCAGACGTTGCAAAACGGTTTTATAAACGGGAACCAATTCACCTAGCCCTTTACGAAAAACGTCTTTGTCTAAAGATTCTTTGGTTTTTTGATCGACTAAACGACAACTATCTGGCGAAATTTCATCCGCTAAAATGATTTCACCAGTTTGATCTAAACCAAATTCAACTTTAAAATCAATTAACTCAATTTGCATTGCGGCAAAGATAGTTCGTAAACGCTGGTTAATTTTAAGTGCCAAGTCGCGCATTTGGTCTAATTGTTGCTGTGTCGCAATATTTAGTGCCTTAATTTGCGAATCATTAATAAATGGATCATCTAATTTATCACTTTTATAGAAGAATTCTTTGACCGGTTGTTCAAATTTCAGCAAATGATCAACCGCAAATTTGCGTTCGAAACTGCCAGAAGAAAAATTGCGAATGACTACTTCTAGCGGAATTATTTGTACTTTTTTGACTAGTTGATTATTGGCGTCAATTTGTTTGATGAAGTCATTGGGGATACCATTTGCCGTTAGATCAGAGAAAATCAAACTGGAAATTTGGTTATTCGTTGTCCCTTTATCAGTCATTTGGACTTTCTTTTTACCATTTAAAGCCGTAACTTGATCCATGTAATGAACCCAAACAACATCCGCAACGTTCGTGGCAAACATTTCCTTGGCCTTACCGCGATACAATAATTCCCTTTTCTCGTAATCTACCATATTAATCGTCTCCCTTTAATGCCTGCGTACTTGCCAACAATTGTTCAACGTTATCGCCTAAAACAGTGATGTGCCCTAATTTTCGTTGTGGCCGAACCGCATCTTTACCGTAATCGTGAAAGTGCCATTCAGGGTGATCGACCAAAAGTTGCCGGGCCTTGGTCAAATCAGACCCCAAAAGGTTAGTCATTACGGCCGTTTTTTCTTGTTTAATAGCCGGAATAGGTAGCCCACAAATGCTACGAATATGGGCCTCAAACTGAGAAATATTACAAGCTTCAATACTGTAGTGCCCAGAATTATGTGGGCGTGGCGCCAACTCATTAATTAACAGATGTTGCTCATCAAGAATGAAAAATTCGATGCCTAGAACGCCACGTAAATTTAATTCGGCCGCAATCTTAACCGCGGCCGCCTTGGCCAGTTCCTCGATGGTCCCACCAAATCGTGCTGGAGCAATCGTAGTGTGTAAAATATGGTGCTTATGGAAATCTTCTACCAGTGGAAAAGTAATAATTTTACCGGCCGCAGTTCGCGTGACCATCATGGCTGCTTCACCAATAAACTTTTGCCGCGCTTCAAGAATACAGTCGGCTTGTTGATAAAGCTTTGCAGCAGCAGGTAAATCCGCGGCTACATTAAGATCAAGTTGGCCGTGACCATCGTAGCCACCGGCGGCTGTTTTTAGAATTGCCGGATAACCGATTTGCTTAATAGCGGCCGTCAAACTTACGCTATCAGTAACAGCGACAAAATCAGTTACCGGCAGGCCAGCTGAACGTAGAAAATTATTTTCATTTAATCGATCACCGGTGATATGTAATAATTCAGTTCCTTGTGGCAATTTAGTTACCGTCTGGGCCTTAATCAAGGCCTGCTCATCAACATTTTCAAATTCATAGGTTAGGACCGCACTGCGCCGTGCCAATTCCATTAAGGCCGCTGTATCAGTGTAAGCGGCCTTAATTTGAAAATCGGCTACCTGACCGGCTGGTGCGTGGGACGTTGGATCGAGGACACCAACTTTATAGCCCATTGCCTTGGCACTTAAAGCCATCATCTGGCCTAATTGACCGCCACCAACAATTCCGATCGTAGCTGGCGGTAAAATTACTTTAGTTGAATTGTTGCTCACTGGTAATCGCCTCCTGCCGCTGCTGCTCCTTAAACGCCATCAATTTGGCCGTTAGCTTGGAATCATTGATCGCTAAAATTTGTATGGCTAACAAGGCCGCATTTTTGGCCCCTGCTTCACCAATACTGACAGTTGCAACTGGAGCACCAAATGGCATCTGAACAATTGATAATAAAGAGTCAACGCCATTTAATGTTCGTGTTTTTATTGGTACTCCAATTACCGGTAATGTTGTATTTGCCGCTAACATACCTGGTAAGTGGGCGGCACCACCTGCTCCAGCAACGATAACCTTTAGGCCTTTAGTTACGGCATTACTACCGTAAGTGTACAGTTCATTTGGCATTCGATGAGCAGAAATAACGTGTTTTTCGTAGCCAATTCCAAACTTATCCAACCAATCGCAGGTCAATTTCATCGTTGACCAGTCCGAAATTGATCCCATAACAACACCAATATTATTCGCCATTAGTTTATCTTCCTTTCTAACTAAAAGACCTAACAGGTTTATAGTTCAAATAATACTTAACATTTCTACTTTGTCAACGCTAAAATGTTCGTATTTTAAAAATTATAATTTTATTTATTATAAAGCAATTAAAATTCACCTAGTTAGACGTTGAATTAGGCCCTAATCCGAACATTAGGATAATGAAAAATTTATTTTTTTATATTAGCTAATCTACTTTCAGTATCAAAACAACTTTATATAGAACCCAAAAAGAGGCCAGGACTTTTGTCCTGGCCTCTTACTATTTTCGATCATTACTCTAGAACGTGCGCCAAAAGTTTGGGTTCACGTGCCTAACGGAAGTGTTTGAAAAAACGATTAGATTCTGAGGATTAGCCTGAACAGACGAATTACCTTTGAAAAAGGTGATTTGGCTGTTGTAGCTACTATTCCGCAATTGAGGATTATTAGCACAAAACGCTAATAATCTAGATGCTTCATCCGTTGTCCATTCAACTACGGCAAAAACCGCCAAGTTGAAACATGGCAACCGCAGGAATCTGTTTTTTCAAACACGACTACAGCCAATCCAATAACCATAGTACGGTTATTGGATTGGCTTACGTCACGCAATAAACCCAAAACCGACTTTTGGACCACTCCCTTAAATTTAAACATTCATTCATTTATTGACTAGTTCTGTTTGTTGGATCAAATTTCCGTTCAAAAAATCCAAGCACACTATCGGAAATAATCGCCATTAATGCAGTTGGTAACGCACCTGCTAAAATAATTGCACCACCATTTGTAGCGTTCGTTCCACGAATAATAATATCACCTAACCCACCAGCACCAACGAAGGAACCAATGGCCGTAATCCCAATGGCTAATACTAACGCATTTCGAATGCCAGCCATGATAACTGATAAAGATAGCGGTATTTCAATTAATCGTAAAATCTGAACCCGAGTCATGCCCATACCTTTACCGGCATCTAAAACATCGGCGTTGACGTTTAACATGCCCGTATAAGTATTTTTGATAATTGGCAATAATGCGTAGAGGAAGACCGTCACGATAACCGTATTAACCCCAAGACCAAGTGCCAACATTATGAGTGACAACATTGCTAACGACGGCACGGTTTGAATCACGTTTGCAATTCCAATCACCCAACCACTGAGCTTACGGTGTTTAGCAATAAAAATACCAATTGGAATACCAACAATCGCCGCAAAAACAACCCCATAAATTGAGATTAAAAAGTGCCGATCAAATTGACTGAGGACGTACATACCGTTATGGGCAAAGTAATAGAATAGTTGTTGAACAATATTCATATTTTGCATTAATTTTGTCCCCCTTCAAAATAATTGTTGTCTTTCAAGAACTTATTGGCCACTGTTGCTGGTTCCTGTAAATTATTATCAACTTGGTAATTTAAACGTTGCATTGTCTTCAATGGAATTTTACCGTCTAAGCGTTTTAAAATTGGTCGTAATTGTGGATTTCGCTTCAACGCTTTATCGTTGGCAACTACACTAGCTTGATAGGGTGGGAAAAATTGTTTATCGTCTTTTAACAACTTCAAATTATAGCTACCAATTCGACCATCCGTAGAATAACCTAAGATAGCATCCATCTTATTGCTGGCCAAAGCATTGTAAACCAACCCAATTTGCATGGGGTAGACATGACCAAAACTGAAGCCATACGTCTTTTGGAAAGCACCGTAACCATCAGCCTTACGATTCATCCAAATCTGATCAATCCCAACTTGCATTTGTGGTGCAGTCTTTTTCAGATCACTAACAGTATTTAGATTATGCTCTTTAGCGTACTTTTGCGTCACCATAAATTGATAAGTATCCGCAAAACCATAACTTGGGAAATAAGTCATGTGGTACTTCTTTTGAAAATCTCGTTTTACAGTAGCCGCGATTACCTTAGGATCTTTAGTTGCCGATTTTTTCAAAATTGTCTGGTAATCTGTCCCGTTAAATCGAATCGCAGTTAAATCGGCCTCATCATTTTTCTGAGCCTGAAAGCTTACGGTAGCTGAACCAAGGTTATTAATAACGGTTGTATCCAAATTAGAATAGTGTTTAATCATCCCTTGAATAATTGCCGCCATAATTTGTTGCTCCGTTGTATTTTGAGCAGCAATCCGCACCGTATCATCAGAGGTACCACCTAAACCAGGCAAACTACAGCCACTGAGGGTAACCACTAAGGCCACGAGGGGTAAAAATAGCTTGATAACACGTTTCATTTTCTTTGTCATCTTAACCCTCCTCTGTTGTTTTTGGCGTTAGTAACAGCTCCAAACGGCCTAATAGAAAGTCAACGATTAAGGCCAAAATGATAACTGGAATTGAACCACCAAGAATTAGATCAGAACGGTATAGATTTAAACCATTAAAAATGAAATCCCCAAGGCCACCAGCACCAATATAAGAAGCCAACGCTGTCCACGCTATAACGTAGGTTGCTGATAAGCGAACACCTGCCATGATCACCGGCGCGGCTAAAGGCAACTCAACGCGCATAATTGACTGAAAGTTACTCATTCCCATTCCCTTAGCGGCGTCCCGTAAAGTTGGATCAACATTCTCCATCCCTAAATAAGTATTCCGTAGAATTGGTAATAATGAATAAATAAACAGCGCAACGATCGCTGGTTTGGCACCAATCCCAAAGATAGGGATCATCATCGCTAGTAGTGCCATTGCAGGAATTGTCTGCAAAACACTAGCCAAGCCAATAACAAAACCAGAGATTCGTTTGTAACGCGTTAAAATAACCCCTAATGGAATTGCAACAATCACACCAAGGCCCAATGAGATTCCTGAAATGTAGATATGCTGCCAAGTCTTAAATACAAGTTGACCACCAAATTCATTAAAGAAGTTGATCATTTCTGATCACCATCCTCCGTTGTTTGCGTTACCTCAGCCTGTGGTTTACCTGTTTCTTTATCCGTAGTATCTTTTGTTTCTTTTGCTTGGCCACTATCGTTAGAGCTACTCTTATCAGCCTCGCCCCATAAAGCATCGTAAACTATATCCACTAAAGTGGCTCGCGTTACAATTCCGATTAATTTCCCGTCATCATCGATAACTGGAACATTGCGGAAACCACGTTTCAAAATCCGGTCAACAGTATCGCGAATAACGGAATCCTTCCTAACATAAAAAACATTGCTATCCATGATGTCACCAATTCGTTTACCGGAACCATAGTAATGGTTCAAGCGTTCAATACCAACAAATCCAGTCAGCTTGCCCTCATTATTAGTCACTAACAAGGTATCAACACGTTTCGTATGCATTTCACCTAAGGCTTGCTTCAAGGTTTGATCTTCCCGCGCAGAAATAGCCTTTGTGGCCACCTGACCAACCGTCGTGATACTTGGCCGTGCCTGAATTAAACGATCCTGACCAATTAAATCGGCAACAAATTTATTGGCTGGATGCCGCAAAATGTTGTCCGGCGTATCTACCTGAACTTGCTTACCATAAGACATAATTACAACTCTCGTTGCCAAACTTAGTGCCTCATCCATGTCATGGGTTACAAAAATAAAAGTTTTACCTGATTTTTCTTGCAAATCCTTAACTAAATCTTGTAGTGATTCACGCGTAATCGGGTCTAAGGCACCAAATGGTTCATCCATTAAAATAGTGTCCTGATCAGCCGCTAAAGCACGTATAACACCAATCCGCTGTTGTTGTCCACCAGATAATTCGGAAGGATAACGATCCAAGAATTCTTCTGGTAATTCAACGAGCTTAATCATCTCTTTAGCACGTTCATTCCGCTTTTCAACGGGCCATTTAAGTAGTTTTGGAACTAACGTAATGTTGTCTCGAATGGTCATGTGGGGCATCAGACCAACGTTCTGAATAACGTATCCAATTTTACGCCGTAATTTAACTGGGTTCATTTGTGCAATATCTTCACCATTAATTTTAATTGTGCCCGAAGATTGTTCCAGCATTCGATTAATCATTCGCATCGTTGTTGTTTTACCTGAACCGGAAGTCCCAATAAAACAAATAAACTCTCCCTTTTCGACCTCAAGATTGAAATCGTCAACGGCAGTTTTGCCACCCGAATAAACTTTAGTTAAGTGTTCCATTGATAGTAACATACCTTTACCATCGCCTTCGCTTAGAATTTGAATCATGTTTAAATGCTAACAATAGTAGACCCTTTATTGCAAAAGAATATGAAGATCACATGAGAATTACACTATAAAATTGTCTAATTATCTAGCGCGTATCCTATGGCCTTTTTAAACCTACTACATAAAAAGTTACCTAAACGTGCTTAAAAAAGAATTCCCTACTATTTTCCCGCAACTAGATGAAAAAGTACAATACTCATTAAATAGTCTACCACTATAATAAATTCATATAAGCTATTAACTATAATACCCATGACAATTTAATTCAAATAGAAAAATTGTGTTATCACTTAATATTTTTTGTGCTAACTAGTTTACATTTGACCAATACTGACTATAATAGAATTTGTAAGCTGATAAGGAAAACAACAGCTTAACAGTAGGCGGCGTGGGACAAAAGTCGGTTTTGGGTTTACGTTCTAGAGTAATGTTCGAGAACAATCAGAAGCTAGGCCATTTGTTTCAGCCTCCGCATAATCAAATTTTGAAAAGGGGAGTCTTTTTTATGGCAAATGATATGATGGATCGTCAGTATGATTTAATGGATACAGGTGCAGATCGTTTCTTCGATCGTTTGGCGCATAACTTCTTTGGCAACGCACTTTCATTTCCAAGCGAAGCGGCCAACGCTATGAAAACAGATATCGCTGAAACTCCAAAGGCCTACACAGTCACAATTGATTTACCTGGCCTAAAGAAAGAGAATATCAATATTAATTATGATCATGACGTCTTAACCGTAAGTGGCAAATTAGAACATGGCAAGGACGACACTGACAAAGACGGTGCTATTATTCGCAGCGAACGTCAATATGGTCAATCCAGTCGCCAATACCGCTTACCAAATATTGATCAAAAAAAGATCACTGCTAACTACGATGGTGGTGTTTTAAAGATTAACTTACCAAAATCTAGTGATCAAAACAGCGAACACAAAATCGAAATTAATTAGCAGGTGTCTCAAAAAACGTTTAGGTTCTGAATATTAACTAAAAAATCGGTACGGCGAAAATAAAAATTTCGTCGTACCGATTTTTTTGTCTAAAACAGTTAAGCCCGTAAAATTCGTTCAATTTCTGCTAGTTCATCTGCCGAAAAATCTAGATGTTTTGCAGCAGCCAGATTAGCGGCCAAATGCTCTTCACTGGTTGTGCCAATAATAACACTCGTCACTGTCTTGTGCCGTAGTAACCAAGCTAAAGCCATCTGGGACAAGGTTTGGTCACGATTTTTAGCCAAATTGTTTAGTGCGTTCAGCTTTTTAACGACAACATCTTTTCCTTGGGCCAAAGTTGCCTTATTAGTTGGATGAATCGCAAAATCATTAGGAATACCATTTAGATAACGCTGACTAAGTAAGCCTTCTGATAATGGCCCGTAAGCTACCAGACCGGCACCGTCTTTCTCAAGCTCCGTTAACAAACCACTAGTTTCGACTGTCCGGTTAAACAAATTGTAAGAAGCCTGGTTAACCGTAAACGGCGTACCCATATCCTTGAATAACTTAACCATCGTCGCAGTTTGTTTTGGATCATAGTTAGAGATTCCAATGTAAAGTGCCTTGCCTTCGCGGACAACTTGATCAAGAGCCTGTGCAGTTTCTTGCATGTCAGTTTCAGGATCAACTCGGTGTGCGTAATAGATATCAACGTAATCTGTTCCTAAACGCTGTAAGCTGGCATCAATACCCTGCAAAATTGCCTTACGAGACAACATCTCACCATATGGACCAGCAAACATCTTGTAGCCCACTTTAGTTGCGATAACTAATTCATGCCGGTAAGGTTTTAAATCAGATTGCAAAATACTGCCGAGCAATTCTTCCGCGGAACCAAAATCTGGTGCACCGTAATGGTCAGCAACATCAAAACTGAAAACACCTGAATCAAAAGCCTTCAGTAATACTTTTTTACGATCCGCAATTGGGTCTGTACTACTGTAGTGATGCCAAAGCCCTAAAGTAATAATTGGTAATTGTAAACCAGTCCGCCCTACACGACGAGAAGGTAATTGTGTGTAGCGCTCATTATTTGCTAAATACACGTTATTTTCCCCTTTCAAGAAATCACTTACATTTCAATTCTAGAAAAAGAGACTGCTTTGGTCAAGCCATTCGGCCAATTTAGTGAAATATTTAGCAATCTTACAACAGGTAAATATTTGGCGACTGCTTTTATTAGTGTTTTTTTTGACTAATTTAGTGTAAACGTGCTTGAAAAAGCAGATTATTGCGATGACCGAGACGAACTGAGTCGCGAGCAGTTATGGACTTTATAACTGTGCTCCTTAGCCTTTGCCACAAGAATGGCCATCGTTCGTAGCATCAAGATTATTAGTGTACTTGGCCGCGACTCGGACTTTGGTTCATCCTAGTCCGTGTTTGGTAAATGCCATTACTAGTATTTACCTGACTAATTTAGTGTAAACGTGCTTGGAAAAGCAGATTATTGCGTATAGCTACGCCAGTCGAACGATCAGCTGCGCGTCTCTTTTCGCCTAGCTGCCATGTTTCTTGCGGCAAGGTTTTCGCCACAAGAATGGACAACGTTCGTAGCATCAAAGAATATTAGTGTTTTTTTCTAATATTCCTTCTGCATTGCGGAGTAGTAGGCTATACTCCATAATCTAACCGCTTTTCAAGCACTCTCTTACATTCCACTATTCAACAGTGCAACCATTCGATCAAAATGATGACGTTCCCGCGGGATAAATGTACGAATTGCGTCTGAATTGTAGCCAATATTAACTTTTCGTTCACTTAATATAATTGGTCGTCTGAGTAATTCAGGTTCTTCATGAAGTCGTTGAAAAATTTGACTAGTTGTCATTTCTCCCATCTCACGCGCAAAGGCCGGATACCCTTTATAACGTGTCGCTAGGATATCATCAATCCCGTTATCAACGTATTGCATGATTTGTTTAATTTCGTTGACTGTTGGCGGTGCCTTCTTGATGTAACGCTTAACAAAGGGAATTTGTTGTTGTTCCAGCCATTTTAAGGCCTTCCGTGATGATGTGCAGTTTGAGCTGTAGAATAATGTAATCATAAATTTACTCCTCCTAAAATTTCTTTGTGTATTTTTAAACTTAGTAACTTGTTTTTGTCGATGAATTCAATATATCACCATAATCTTATGTGATCCATAACTTATACAGAATTTACCTTTTTTCTTCAATCTTATTTCACAATTAGAACTGATTGGAGCGGCCCACTTCCCATAAAGCGCCTTTTATTAGGCTTCTTACGCGATAATATATTTGAAAAGCAGCTTTACTATCATTCTTGTGCCTAATTCGGCCTAAATATATTTAGAAAAACACCGCTGCTTGGACTCACAAACACTATCCTGGCCAGTAGCAAAATTCAGGCGTTCCAAATAAGAAATGCTTCCCAATTGTTAATTGAACTAACACTCAAGGCCTAAACACTTCCTATATTTTCTGAATTTGAGCAACAAAAAAACGACATTTCCAATCGTCAGGTGAGAAAATAAATAAATTTATCTCACACTAACGACTATTAATGTCGTTTACTATAATTTTACTTGGTCTCAGCTAAACGCCGGTATAAGTCAATAATTTCACTTGCTAACTCTCGATAAGTTGACACACTCATAATATGATCCTGCGCGTGCACTAGTAGTAAGGTCACTTGAACTTTCTGGCCGGCTGCTTCTTGGGATAACAAATGCGTTTGGATTTCATGGGCCGCTATTAATTTTTTATCGGCTTCTTCTAATTTTGTTGTGGCAGCGGTAAACTGACTTTTCTTTGCATCTTCAATTGCCGCTAGAATAATAGTCTTAATTGTTGCCGCGTCATTAATTAATGCCATTACGCTCTCAATGACACTATTTTTCTTAGTCTCCATCATTACAAACCCCAACCTTTTTTAGATAACTACAACAGTCAGTACGCCACGTTCATTAAGTAGCATACCCGGATAATGTTAACCTGACAAGCCATTATACCACTCACCGAAATGAAGTGGCCATTGTTGCTCACTCTAGAATCGTTACTTAAAAATTATCCCCATCCGGTAAAAATATCGGCGTAATTAAAAAGCATAATTTCTATTGTTGCTAAAAATTATGCCGTAAGTAATTATCAGTACTAATGTACAAACACGGGAGTGGGACAAAAGTCGGTTTTGGCGCACGCCAGTTCCAATTCAAATCACGTTAAAAAAGACGGTTATAGTAAATTAACGCTAATTGTTTCGTTTTTGCGTCACCAGTTATTTTGGTCACACTAGCATTGTCCGGTTCAAGGATTGCCAGTGGATCGCTGGCCTGAACAGCATTGTAGGCAAAACTGCGAACGGTAAATCCATGCGTAACAATAATAAGGCGTTGCGTTGGATAACGCGTCGCCATTTCCGCCATAAAGTCCGCCGTCCGCTGCTCAACCGCCGCAAACGTCTCACCATTGGCAAGAACGGCATAACTAGGTAAAACATCTCCGGTGGCCAAAGAAAAGGCTGCTGGAAACTGTTTTTGTAAAGTGGCATTCGGCAGGCCATCCCATTCACCGTAGGAAATTTCCGTCAAGCGTTCATCATAACTCACCGGTAATTTGGCTGTAGCGTTTAAAATTGCTGCGGTTTGCTTAGTCCGTTCTAACGGGCTACTAAGCAAACGATCGGCAAAACTAATATCAAAATGTTCGTGCAGCCTCGTTACTTGGGCCTTCCCCGTTTTGTTCAAATAAGTCGCCGGTGTATTTGTGGTGCCCTGCTTCACACCTTGCGTATTAGCAAGCGTTTGGCCGTGGCGAATAAAATAAAATTCAGTCAAGATGAACCTCCTATAAAAAGCGATCGTATCCGTTTAACTTTAGGTTTCAATATACCACATAACACCAGTTAAAAAAGCCCTATTGCGCTAATAAATCAATAATCGCCGCTGGTTTAATTCCTTTGAAGTAGTTTGCTAAATCTAGCTTGGCAAGGACCTGACTAATATGTTGGCGATCATAAATAACACCGTTTAAAACGGTCGCAACAGCTTTAACATCTTCTGAACCAAAGAAATCACCGTAGAAAGTCACTTCATTAATCCTACCCTGTTGAATTAACAAGCGTGCATCAATTGTGCCCATTGTAAAATGTTGTCTTTTTTGCAACGTAAAGTCCGGTGATTTACCATAAATCCAATTCCAATTATTATAAGTACTTGTATAAATTTGGTTAATTTGTTTTTGATCTGCGGCCGTAATTTGATATTCTTTTTCCTTTATTGCAGCCAAGTTTGGCGCGGCAAACAATTGAAGTAACAGTTTATCGCGAAATTCCTCAGTGGTTAAATCTTGAAATTCTGGCGCTAAATAAGGACGTAAATTAGTGACCCGACTACGAATTGACTTGATGCCCTTTGACGCAATTTTATCGGCCGGTACATTCAACGCGTGCGTGACCACATTTAGGTCAACGTTTAACATTAAAGTTCCGTGGGAAAATATTTTGCCATTTTTAGTGTACATTGCACTACCAGAGAATTTTTTCCCAGCAACTAAAATATCATTTCGCCCAGAAACCTCAATATCTTGCACCCCCATTTTTTGCAAGGCCGTTACAATTGGTTGCGTAAAAGTTTTAAAATCACCAAATTTTTCGTCGGCAGCATCGACCACAAAACTAAAACAAAGATTCCCTAGGTCATGGTAAACAGCCCCACCACCTGACAGCCGCCGCGTCACCACAATTTTCTGTTCCGCAACATATTTCTGGTTGATCTCCGCCAACGTATTTTGATTGCGTCCAACAATAATTGATGGCCCTTCACTATAAAAAAGCACCAGTGGCTCAGTAAAGTTTTTCTGATTCATTAAATACTGCTCAGTTGCCAAATTTTGGCGAATATCGTGAGATTTCATTAAAACGTAATACATAGAATCGCCCTTTTCTACAAAAGATAGCTACTTACATTCAAACAACATAGCATTTTCGAAATCACACCCAAGTGAACTATAAAGTCACCTTAATTTTGATAAAAGTCATTAAATAAATCATGTGGACCCCAATCTTGATTATATTTTAACCTGCAAATGACGGCAAAAATTAAATGACATAGTGAAATAGCGGTTAAAAATTGACATAAAAAATATCTATTTTTAATAAAATTTCTTTGATATTTGACTTTTTTATTTATTTAATTATCGTTAATATAACATAATATATAAATTATAAGTAAGAGTTTATACTGCTTACAGGTGCTGCTAATTATTCAGGTTGAATAATATTAAAGTATTTAACGTTAATACTTAATTATAGTGCCCGCAAAGCCGGCTTGACACGATTTTATTAATTTAGTATAAGTAAGTTGTGATTAGATTCATATGCTAATTTGATGAGTTTATTTTAATGAAAGCTTCTAATGTGCTTTATTGCTGCGGAAGCAAGTAAATTTAAGCCGCTTATTTCAAGTTTTCCGTCCACTATATAAACGACCCGTAATGAATAACATCTCATTAAGTTGGAATTTGGGTAGATTAATATTTGGAGGGATTTTTATTGAATAATAAATTTAGTCAATTAGACACTAAACAACATTACAAAATGTACAAGGCGGGGAAACGCTGGTTAGTTGCCGGCATTTCTGTAGTTGCTTTAGGATCATTTTTAGCAGTCGATCAGGTTAACGCGGCTACGACTGATGCTGCAACGGCGGTCACAACGAGTAACGCTACGGCAACATTGCAACCAGCAAGTACAGTTTTGCCTGTTGCTAAATCCACGGCAACTAGTGCAAGTACAGCAAATTCCAATGCTAATTCGCTGGCTAAGACCAGTACCGCAAGTGCCGCTAGTACCACTGCAAGTTCAGCCGCTACTGCGAGTCAGGCCAGTAGTGCAGCTACCAGTACCACTGCAGCAACTAGTAACACAACCAATAAGTCAACAGCGGTTAGCAGCACAGCGACCGCAACGGCTTCCAACGATATTTCCTCGACAAGCACCGCAGCAAATGGTAATACAACGACAACTAGTACTGCTAGCACCACAGTTAGTGCCAGTAGTAATACTTCAACAACGGCCAGTTCGGCTAGCACAGACACTGCTTCAACTGCAACAACTGATTCAGTGCCCGCCACCACTAGCACGGCCGCAACTAACACACCAAATAAAATTAGCACTAATCCTTCAGCTAGTGCCACTACAAATCCACAAAAAACTGCAGCAAATACTTCAACCGCAGCAACTAACATTGATAGCAAAATAACGGCTAACGTTAATGCCGCTGCCACTTACGCAACAACAATTCAAAATAAATTGCCAGCCGGCGTCAACGTCACAACCAGTGATAATCAGTTAGTCGTTAATTTAAATAGCGGCGTTTCTGAGGAAGAATTACAGCGATTAGAAACCTTGCTTTCCACTTCACCAGTGGCCGTTACGCTGAATGCTACTTCCGCAACCGCACCAACAACTAATCTGGCCAGCACTAGTGCCGTCGGAATTACGCTCAATGGCAGCAGTACCAGCGCGGCAATTAACTTACTAACTAGTGATACAGCTAGTGGTGAGGCGCACATTGTTATCTCTGGTCACGTAGCAGCCGGTGATTCCTTCCAGCTTGTCCTACCCTATGGCCTACACGTCGTCGGTTATGATCATAATCTATTTACAGTAACGCCATCTGGTAGTGCTACTAGTAAAACCAATCCAGAAACACTAACTTTTACCGCCACTGATTCGTCTGGTAGTTTTGGCCTTAACGTTTTCGTTGAAGCCGCAAATGATTACCTCCAAATTGCTGACCAATCACAGGCCAGCCTAAATCTAGTCAGCGGCGCAACAACATTAGCTACCATTCCAATTACGTTTACTAATCCAACGGCCTATACAACAACTCAAGAAATTACGCGAGTACAACCAACTACTTCTGATACACCAACCGTAACTACTGGTGAAGAATATGGCTATCAGATTCGCTTTTCCGCCGGCACTTACAACATTAACGGAGGTGAATCTAATGACAGCTATCGAACCCAGCTAGCCAACATTGTCGTAACAATTCCAGTACCAGCTGGCTTCCAGTTAGATGCGGCTAATTCAACCTTGTTAACAACTAACGGACTTTCTGATACAGACAATAAGGCAACCTTCACGCAGGATGGCGTTGGGAGTGATGTGATTGTAACTTATCCGGCTACGACATTGAAAAGTGATATCTTCGTTAAAATTTTAGGCTCATACGTTACTGGTACCCCTACTGATGGTGATATCGAGGCGGCCAGCACACCTAGTGTTACTGGCACTTTTCTAGGCACACCACTAACCGTGACGGCTACGACACCTTTGACTGACAACTTAACTGAACCAACGTATAGTTCATATTTTAGTATCTTAAACTCTAACGAAAGTAATTCTCTGTTATTAGGTCAAACTGCTTATGCTAACCACGATAAAGAGCAAACTGGTAAGGACAACAACCTGCTTTTCATGACCAATTTTAAGAATCTAAGTAATCACACCGTCACCAACGATACATTAGTGACGGTGCCAAACGGCCTGTACGTTACAAGTATGCGCACACCAACTACTGGCAACAACTCAGACAGCTATCCTGCTGGGACAACCTTTACCATTACTGCAATTGCTTGGGATGGCACTCCAGAAACAAAAACAATTGGTTTAGGTGAGCTATTTAAACCCGACTTTGCAGCCAATCAAGGTGTGGCTAGTTTTGAAGTCAAGACTAATCTAGCACCGGGTATTGGCTATACTGGGACCTATGTTAGCAGCAACGATGGCACTCAAAATTTCCATTATTATGGCTATGTAATTCAAAATTATCAAAATGGCACGGCAGTTACTTCTGGCACCAAGTTAGTGATCAATGAAAAGGATCTGACCTCAGGAGCTACGGCTAAGGGTACAGTTACAGCCACCGATGTTCCAGTTTCTGCAATTAGTAATGTAAATACCTATACGGCGCAGAATAATGATAGTGTCATAAATACTGGTGATACAATTACGGCTCTCTATAATTCGGTCACTAATGTCGCTGACACGTACGAAGGCCCAGAAAATGAGACTTTACCGTTTGAACCAATTGTCTACATTGTGGCCCCGGCAGGTACTTCTTTCGCTGGTAATGGCGATTTATCCAAAGCACTTACTATGAGTACCGCTGATTTACAGGCCGCCAAAGTAACACAATTGGCGGATACTGCCGATGGACGGCAGGTAATCGAACTTAATTGGACTGGTACAGGCATTTCACCAGTAATCAATGGTAATTTAAAAGCAAATTTTGTTGTTAACGCGGATGAGCTACCTGGCGATAAGATCACAGTTAGCAGTGATAATGATGGTGGCACATTCTTCATCACCTCAAAGATGAATTTAATCCAATATACGTACAACGGTCATGACTATGCGATCAACGTGGCCGGTAATGCTGACTCACAAGTGGTTGGTAGTGATTGGACCGTTGAAAACAATCAGTTATACATGGACAATAATGACTTTACTTGGTTAATCAGTGCACCATCTGAATTAGTAACTCAAGATGGATTAAAAAATACTACAGATACTCCCTATAGCGTATACGATACCGCTGATCCAACCAATACATCGGCTACCTTTACTTTAGGTGGCTCAACCACTGGTGATTACCGTTTTACTTTATATAACGGAACGGATAATGCCTTGGCCACTGCCGCAGAATATGTCGCCTTACCTAGCACTGCAAACGGTGATGCCTACGGGCTTGAATTAACTGGTCCCGTAACCACACCTGCCAGTGGCGAGACGGTTCTTTATAGTACTGGTTATGGTGACAGTACGACGGATAATATTGATAGTGCCGGCTACCTTCCTGCTAGTTCAATTAAAAATTGGTCACAAGTACGTTCATTTATTATAACGACGACTAATCTTGGTGCCAAAGATATGATTGAGTTATATGCGCCAATGCAAGTAGCCACTGATGCAACACCAGCCGATGTAGGTGAAATTGACTTAACCCAGACCAACACAGTAGCAACCGATAGTACAGGCAACAAAATTACAGCGACAAACACGATTGGTGCCCAACTTGCCTTGGCAACAGAAAATTTACCGGTTAACTATTATTTAGTTGGCACTACAACTAAATTAGCTGCCAGTACAACTTTGACTGGTAACTACAGCACAGCCTATACGGCTACTGCTGCCGATATTGCCAACTATACTTTAGTCGGTGCCGCTACACAAAAGGGTACCTTCGCTCCTAATGGGGTCGTTAATTTCTACTATCAATTAAACGCAACTGGTAATGTTCCAAATAACACAAAAGTTTACGCTAATACGCCAGTTTTCACCACCGCACCAGTTTTGACATTAACCGCCGCAGATGGGACTACTACAACCTATCAGTTGCAGACTGGCGACTATGTCTTCACACAACCAGGACAATCTAAAGTAACCCCAATTACAGTGGGTACCTATACATTGGCCTTAACTGCACAAGGATTGAAGCACCTTGCTGCCGCTGAACCAACACTGAATTTACAAAATGCAACGGCATTGGAAAGTAATGCGGCAACAGACACTATTACGCCAGCGAAGGCTAGTTTAACGGCGGACTCGGCCAGTTACGTTTACGATGGTCAGGCGCATAGCCTGACCATCACACCGAATGGCCTGCTCAATGGCGATACATTAACTTATAGTGTTACGGGCAATAGTCGAACCAACGCTGGTAGTAATGCTGTTACTTTGACGTTGGCCGAAAATAACACGACCAATAGTAACTACACTGTTACTTTACAGAATGGGACTTTAACCGTCACACCGTTAACCTTAACTACACCGGCCAACCCAAATGATCCAAGTGCACCGATTAATCCGACTAATCCTAGTGATAATCCACAGTTGACCACTAGCTTAGTGGTTCAAGGTGCGACCAAGGTTTACGATGGTACTGCCAATACCGATCCAACAACCTACACTGTTTTAGCACCAAGTGCGGATAAGGACTTTGTCGTACCCAAGTTGACTGCGAGTGACTTTGATTTAAGTGGTATTACAAGCCAGAATGTTGGCAGTTACTCCGTTAAATTAAGTGCGGCTGGCATAACTAAACTACAAAACGCCAATTCAAACTACGACTTCACAGCCGCTGATGTCCAAAGTGGGCTATTTACCATTACGCCCGCAAAGGCTAGTTTAACGGCAGACTCAGCCAGTTACGTTTATGATGGGCAGGCGCATAGCCTAACCATCACACCGAATGGCCTGCTCAATGGCGATACCTTGACTTATAGTGTTACGGGCAATAGTCGAACCAACGCTGGTAGTAATGCTGTTACTTTGACGTTGGCCGAAAATAACACGACCAATAGTAACTACACTGTTACTTTACAGAATGGGACTTTAACCGTCACACCGTTAGCCTTAACTACACCGGCCAACCCAAATGATCCAAGTGCGCCAGTTAATCCGACTAAACCTAGTGATAATCCACAGTTGGCCACTAGCTTGGTAGTTCAAGGCGCAACTAAAGTTTACGATGGTACTGCCAGTACCGATCCAACAACCTACACTGTTTTAGCACCAAGTGCCGATAAGAGCTTTGTCGTACCCCAGTTGACTGCAAGTGACTTTGATTTAAGTGGCATTACAAGTCAAAATGTGGGTAGTTACACCGTCAAATTAAGTACGGCTGGCATAACTAAACTACAAAATGCCAATCCAAACTACGACTTCACAGCCGCTGATGTCCAAAGTGGACTACTTACTATCATACCAGCGAAGGCTACTTTAACGGCAGACTCGGCCAGTTACGTTTACGATGGCCAGGCGCATAGTTTAACCATCACACCAACTGGTCTGCTTAATGGTGACACATTGGCCTATAGCGTTACTGGCAACAGTCGAACTAATGTTGGTAGTAATACTGTTACCTTGACGTTAACAGCAAATAACGCAACGAACAGTAACTACACTGTTACTTTACAAAATGGAATCTTAACCGTCACACCAGCAAAAACTACTGGTGACAACAATACTGGCGGTAACACTGACACAACTACTGGTAATAACACGACCGGTAATAATGTTGGTACTGGCACAACTACCAGCAATAATACCCCTGCTAATAACGGTGGCACGGTTACTGGTAATAAAACTACTGGCAGTGCTGGTACGGTTACTAGCAACAATACTCACAACACCACTGGTACAGCCACTGACAATAACACTCCTGCTAACAACATGAGCAAAACAACTAATAACAATACTACCAGCACAATTAATTTGGCCAAAAAACAAACTGGTAATACTACTTTGACTAAGGAAAAATCAACTAAGAAAACAAACACAACCGTTGCTGGTTCGGTACTTAGTAAATTACCACAAACTGGTGAGGCTACAGGTGAGAGAACACTTTTGGCTACAATCGGTGTTATGTTATTGACAGGCATACTAGGTATATTTGATCAAAAACGTAAGCATGAAAAAGAATAGAAACCAGACTTTTGGCACATATTCTAGAGTAGCGATCGGAAATAGTAAGGAGGCTAGGGCTTTTGTCCTAGCCTCCTTACTATTTTTTATCTGGACACTCAATCTTGAAATCAAGGATACGCTACTAAACTCACAAAATTGCTTAACATTAGTGATGAAACCAGCAATTAATACATTTCTGACGTCAAACAAACTGACGATTTTATGTGATTTAACCGATCTCCGTATTTCAAATCAAAGAAAAAAGCAAGCCTCTCGTCTAAAAAGCTGCCTGAATAATAACTGACGAGTCACTTGCTAAGGTGCACACTTAATTATTTAAAAAGAGCAAGTTTTCTTAATAGGATAGTCGAAAATAATCAAATGCTAATCTGCCATACTACACGTCAGAATTTTAATCAAGCAAAAAGCGTGCACCAAAGTTATGTTACCAAAACTTCGATACACGCCAAGCTAAAATTATTCAGTTACTAATTCAACGTCAACATTACCACTAGTTGCCTTTGAATAAGGACAAATTTGGTGGGCAATTTGCATATACTTTGCTGCCTCTTCTTTGTCTAAACCATCAATGTGGCCGATTAATTTAACTGCAATCTTAAAATCAGGGCCATCACCTTGGAATAATGAAACTTCAGCACGAATTGTGCTCTTACCGGAAACGTTGCCTTGTTCTAAAGCGACACTCAGTGCACTATTAAAACAAGAAGCATAGCCTGCAGCAAAGAGCTGTTCTGGGTTCGTACCTTCCTTACCTTCGCCTGGGGCCGTAATCTTTAAGTCTAATTTCTTGTCATTGGACCATACTTGACCTTCACGGCCACCTTCGTTCGTCATAACTGTTGTGTAAAGTTTGTTCAAAATTGAATTCCCCCTTTAGTTATCGTATAATTATATTGTACACAATTTATATCAAATTATCAATGATAGCCTTTACATTTTATTAAAAAAAGGAGTGCTTTTTATGCGTTCATTACGTTTGGCCGATCTTTATACTAAATCCGTTGATGGTACTGTTATCGCTTGGCGAATTAAGGCCGGCGAGCATCTAGATTTTAATCAGGACATGTTGGAATTAGAGGGCCACAAATTGGTCCTCGATCTAAAGGCACCCTTAGCCGGTACAGTAAAAAAAATAAATATCCAGGAAGGTGAACCCTTCAGTTACACTGATGTTCTATTTGAAATTGACGAGGAACCTGGTCAAAACCTGGCTGCTAACTTAAAGAAACAAACGCAATTAGCGCAAAAGGCCCGGGATGACGCCGCAAAGGCAGAGGCAAAAACTCTAGCCGGCGTTAACATAACACCAGCGTTACGCTGTTATGCACTTCATAATAATGTTGATCTTAGTAAAATTGTGTTAGGTAACACCGCAAAAATGATTAAAAAGACGGATATTGATAACCAAATTAATTTTCGTAATCTCTTCAGCAAACAACCGGCCAAAGAAAAAGACTATCCTGAAGCCGAGAATATCGACACCGTTATTATCGGGGCTGGCCCTGGTGGTTATACGGCAGCAATCCGCGCCAGTGAGTTAGGTGAACAAGTAACCCTCATTGAAAAAAATAAAGTTGGCGGAACTTGCCTAAACATTGGCTGTATTCCCTCAAAGGCTTTAATTAACGCTGGTCATCGTTTTGCCGCTATGGCTAGTGATGAGCAATTAGGTATGACGCAGGGTGGTAAAAAGAATCTGGACTACACTAAAACCCAACAGTGGAAACAAAGTATTGTTGATAAATTAGTCGGTGGCGTTCAGGATTTAATTAAAGAACATCAGGTTGATTTACGTTATGGTAACGCAGATTTTCTTGATTTGCATCATTTACGCTTAGTTAGTGGAACTAAAACGACTATTCTAGCTTTTAAGCGCGCTGTAATTGCAACAGGCTCGCGACCGCGACCATTAGCAGATTTTCCGTTTGAAAAGCGCGTTATTGATTCAACGAGCGCGCTTAGTTTGCCTAAGATTCCAGAACATTTATTGGTTGACGGTGGTGGCTACATCGGTACCGAGCTAGCCTCGGCCTATGCAGATCTAGGCGCTAAGGTCACAATTATTCAACACTCCAAGCGACTCTTATCTAAATTTGACGAAAGTCTTGTTAAAGTAGTTACGGCTAACCTGCAACGTAAAGGCGTGGAAATAATTACTGAGGCACCAATTAAAAAGGTCGAAAACACAAAAACAGCGGTCACAGTCACTTATGAAAAGAATGGGGAGCAACAAATAATTAATGGCGACTATTTACTAGTCACTGTTGGTCGTTTGCCCAATACTGAAGATCTTGGTTTAGAAAACCTAGGGCTTAACCTAACTAAACAAAACAAAATTATAATTAATGACCAGTGCCAAACTAACCGCGAACACATTTTTGCAATTGGTGATGTTACGCCGGGAATTATGCTAGAACACCGGGCAACAAATCAGGCTCGTGTTTTGGGGGCCATTTTGGCCGGTAAGGAAACTCACGTTAACTACAAGGCACTACCTGAAATTGTTTATAGCGATCCTGAAATGGCCGTTACTGGTTTATCGAAAAAAGCGGCTATCGAGGCTGGCTATCACGCCGCAACCGCACAATTCCCATTTGGCGCTAATGGCCGGGCCTTAACGTTAAATGTCACCACAGGCTTTTTACGACTTATTTTTGACGATAAAACTAACCAAATTATTGGCGCGCAAATTGTTGGTCCCAACGCCAGTGAATTAATTGCCGAGCTCACTACAGTGATTGAAAACGAACTGACCTTAGATGACGTTGCTAACACAATTCACGCTCACCCAACGCTTGCCGAAACAATTGTTGATGCGGCCGAGGTCGGTCTCGACCTTCCAATAAATATCTAAATGTTTATTTACACTATAATCTGCGGTAGCATAAACACAATTAGACTACCTGAAGAAAGAGCTGAATAACCAATGACAATATTTGAAAAGTACCACCCAATTATGACCGCGCACTACACGCTTGACTGGTTGACTGGGAGTAACATCAAAGAGATTTTCGCATTGCGTCACGACAAATCCATTGCTCAGGCAGCGGATCGTCAACCTGACTCGACAATTATGGACACGGCCCGTTACGTTAATTCTGCAATGGGCCGCGTTATGCGCAATGAAATGTTGATCTGGGCAATTCAAGATCGCAAAAGTAATACTTTTCTAGGTACTTTTGAATTAGGACCCTTTAGTGAAACAACCACATCGGCCAGTGTCCACTATGAACTATTAGCTCAATTTCAACGGCAAGGCGTCATGACGGAAGTTTTACAGCACATCGTTCAATTTAGTTTTGAAGAACTTAAATTAACTGAATTAACCGCAATTACAACGAAAAAAAATAAACCCGCTCAAAAATTACTTGAGCGAGTTGGGTTTAAGTCACTAATTAATGAGTCTGCTGAACACGTTCATTATTCACTGCAAGCTTTGCCAATATCGCGGTAAAGTCTGTACTACCGTTAAGTGGGTGTAAATAGGTAAAGCGTTGCCCACCACTTTCCATAAAGTACTGCCGGTTTTCGCGGTTAATCTCTTGTAGTGTCTCCAAACAGTCCGCTACGAAACTTGGTGTAATAACTAAAACACTTTTACAGCCATTACTGGCCAAATTTTTTAACGTCTGATCCGTTGCCGGTAATAGCCACTGACTAGGACCAAATTTAGATTGATAGCTTTGCTGGTATGGCTGATCGCCGACCAATTGCATAATTTGCTGCGTTGTTTCAGTGCATTGTTGGGGGTATGGATCCCCGTTATCAGCATATTTTTGCGGAATACCGTGATAAGAGAAAATCAGTTGATCATACGACTGATTTTTTAATTCTAGTTTGATTTGATTGGCCAAGGCTGCTATATAGAGTGGTTCATGGAAAAAACTTTGTTGAAAATATAACTGCGGAATATTGGAACTATTTTGAAAATAAGTCATTACCTGATCAAAAACCGAACCAGTTGTCGTCCCTGAATATTGCGGGTATAGCGGAATAACCGTTAACTCATCAACGCCCTGATTAGCTAGTTCACTGAGCGCTGTGGGTACGGATGGTGCACTATAACACATAGCAAAACGAACAACATAGTTAGGCAGTAATTCTTGTAATTGCTGTGTTTGCTGCTGCGTGTATAGTAATAATGGTGATCCCTCCGCCGACCAAATTTTTTTATAAAGCGCCGCCGAATGTCGCGGTCGAAAACGCAAAATAATACCATGTAAAATCGGCCACCATAAAAAACGTGGTGTATCAATGACCCGCTGATCGGCTAAGAAGCGACTTAAATAAACACGGACTGGCTTCGCTTCTGGTGCAGTGGGTGTTCCCAAGTTAACTAATAAAATTCCCTTTTTCACAATTCACAACTCCTTAGGTATTCAATTATCCCATAAATTAAACTGGCCCGGTATTAGTGAATGACCTACTTCGGATAAAGAAAGTGGGACAAAAGTCGGTTTTGGGTTTACTGCGTAACTACAGCTAAATCCAGACTTTTGGCGCACGTTCTAGTGCAATGATCAAACAAATAAGGGTCTACACTTTCTGGTATTGGTGAATAACTAATACCGGTTTTTTGTCTGTTTTGAAAATCAGAAAAATAAAAAAG
>NZ_RHNQ01000026.1 GCF_003946275.1 Loigolactobacillus backii | reverse complement strand
ATGAGTAAACAAAAAGCACATTCACCGAAGTGAATGTGCCGTTCAAAATCTCCACCAATACGATTTGACAGAGACCCTTAGTTGTCTGTTGGTGCCACTTCTTATTATCATTTGAAAGGGTTCTGACCGGTCTGGCCAAAGGATTTAAATTGTATATTAAAGAGATTGTAGTAATTGTCATACAAGTAAAATAAAAAGCCCAGCCATTAACGGCCGAGCATCATTAGGACTTGGTTGGAGTTGCTTCATTGCGCTGTTCTCACTAATCTTAGTATTTATTTTTTAACATAGTTTACCATTTTAATTAGAATGCGGCGAAGTAGTTGACACCATTTGCCGTCTGAATATAGGCCGAAGTGCAACCCATTAAAACCGCACACATGATATAATAATTAAGTAAGGAAGTTCGGCGGTGGCAATTTTCAAGAAAGAAGTGATGCCTATGTGTATCAATTCATTCGGAAAGGATTGCGCTTGTAATGGAACTATTGCTTGCTTTGATTATCGCGTTACCTGCTATCTTAGGTGGCGTAGCAAAAATAATCTTAGCATATGCAGAGGTTTTAAAGGCAAGAAAAAAGAACCGCTCGTAACTTCGCCAGTTGCACGGTTCTTTAATAACTTGTAACAAGGCCATAGCCTTACTTCATTACCACGATTAACTGTCAGAGGTCAATCGTGGTTTTTGTATACTTAAATTATAGCATATAACCGTTTTACTGGCTAATAATTAGAGAAAATGGGATCGACTTTAACCTTTCCGGCCAATGAAGTGAACCCTGGGATTGAACTAAAATTTAATACCAGGGGTTCACTTCAGGCTAGGAATTTTGTTCCAACCTCACTTTTAAAGACAAAGTCGGTAAAATCAACTGATACCGTCGTGAAATAACGCAACTATTTTACAGGGGTTTAACTTATGAATTTAATTACATCAAACTCATATACCTAATGCATCCAATTTAATTGCTTAATCAACAAAATCATTTAAACGCACATGGTTTATTGCGCGTTTTTCTTATTTTCCATTAAATTCAAATCATGCTTAATTTTTGTGGTGGAAATGCCTTCTGTGCGCGGTAAATAAATCACCTGACAGTAAGGTTTCAGAAAGTCGAATTGGCCCTTCCAGTCGTCACCCATGACAAAGATATCCACGTTATTATCTTGAACGTCGTGAATCTTTTGGTCCCAATCCTTTTCGGGGATAACTTTATCCACGTAACGAATAGCTTCCAAAATGTACTTACGGTGCGCGTAACTGTGGTAGGCTTCCTTATGCTTAATCGTATTAAACTCATCAGTTGATAGACCAACAATTAACTGGTCGCCTAAAGCACGGGCGCGTTCCAATAAACGAACGTGACCCCAGTGCAATAAATCAAATGTGCCGTAAGTTATAACTGTTTTCAAAAGTAATTTCTCCTTTTCACTCAATTACGCTAAGTAACGCTGTTTAAATGCGGATCGCAAACCTGCTTACACCAAATTAGTCAGCTAACTACTAGTCTCTCTCTGGCCAATTTAGTGTAAATGTGTTTGAAAAAGTAGATTCCTGCGGTTGCCATGTTTCATCTTGGCGCATTTTGCCTTAGTTGAATGGACAACGTTTGAAGCATCAAGATTATTAGTGATCTTGGCTGCGACTCGGACTTCGGTCCATTTTAGTCCGATCGACATCGTAAGCGAAGCTAGTAATAATCCCCAATTGCGGAATAGTAGCTACAACAACCAAATCACCTTTTTCAAAGGCAATTCGTCTGTTTAGGCTGCGATTCGGACTTCGGTTTATCTTATCCGATCGACAACGTTAGTAATCCTCAGAGCCATGTTTCTTGCGGCTACTTTGCCACAAGAATGGCCATCGTTCGTAGCATCAAGATTATTAGTGATCTAGGCTAATAATCCTCAATTGCGGAGTAGAATCTAACCGCTTTTCCAAACACTCTCAGCTTATTTCATTTCTAGTGCCTTTTCAAACCGTTCAAAATAAACATCCGGATAAAATTTTCGTGCGGAAGCCTGAACTTTTTGGCGATCATATTGAAGCTTGCCGTCAATTACAGCTTGCATCTGGGCCGCCAGTCCGGCAATATCTCCTGGTTGGTATAAGCGGCCATTAACCGTTTGAATAATATCATCGGGCCCGGTTGGACAATTGCTAGCAATGCTGGGTAGCCCGCGGGAAACGGCCTCAAGTAGCGCCATCGGAAAGCCTTCATACTTCGACGTTAAAACAAAACTAGAAGCAGCAGTAATTTGCCGCCAAGGTTGCTGGGTCCAGCCGTAAAACTTATAGTGCGCTTCAAGGCCGTGATCCGCAATCAATTGGGCCAAAGCCTGGCGGTCTGAACCGGCACCGTAGAAAGTTAAGTGCCAATCACCATGCAGTTTGGCTGTGGCCAGAACAAGTTCCCGTAAATTTTTTTGACCGTCTAACAACAAACGACCAACGTAAACAAACTCCGTCTTTTTTGTTGGCACAATTTGCTCCTGCGGGGGGGTTAATGGATTATAAATCAAAGCAATCTTAGCCGCAGGAATACCAAGCTCAACCATCTGTTTCTGAATACCAGAACTAATTGCCAAATGGTAATCAGCGTAGTGCAGGTCTTTTGGCTTGACCGCCGCTTCCTGGTACAAGGAAAAGTGAATCCAAGAAATAATCTTAAAGTGGCGGTGCAGTAATTTACGAAAGATTGCCGTCATTTTCACCAACCGCGTACTAGGGCAAATGATAATTTCGGCGTTGGTTTGGCGAACGTACTGCCACAAGTACCACGTTCCAAATAATTGGCGTTTAATTTTACCCGGATTTTTAATTTGGTTAACCACTAACTCGTTAATCTCTTCCGTCCAGTCCATTTGGGTAGCCCCTTGTGGCAAAACTAGGCGAAAAGCGTATTTTTTTTGTTGTTCAGTCGTTTGAAAATGCAACATCACCGTCCGAATAACGGTCTCAATCCCACCATTTCCGGACAAATGTGGTGCGAGAATATCGATTTTTTTAACCAAGTTGATCACCTAATAGCTGATTATAGTATGAATCCAGCGTTTGTGCACTCTCACTAATCGAAAAATGTTTGGCCGTTAGTGTAGCAACCTCAGACTGACGGGCCTCAGGCAAGTTGGTTAAAATTTGTTGCGCCCATTTTTCTGCACCAGCGGCTAAAGGCAACTGGTGACAAATTGGAGTAGCAACGACTTCTGCTGGAATCGCCTCCGACACAAAGGTTGGTAAGCCGGCAGCCTGCGCCTCAACTGCTACCAAACCAAAGCCCTCTGCTTTCGATGGAAATAAGAAAAGATCAAAGGCTTGGTACCATTCGGCCATGTTGCTCACCACGCCTAAAAAGCGAACGGATTGGGTTAAACCAGCCGCGGCAACTCGCTTTTCTAATTCAGGCTTTAGACCCCCAGCACCAGCCATGACTAAAACCGCATCAGGCCGTTGTTGGTGAATTTGCTGAAAAACGTCCACCGCAAATAACGGATTCTTGCGATCAAGCAAAACGCCGGTAAAACCAACGACCAAATGCTCAGTTAACTGTTCTTGCTGGCGTAATTTTTCCCGAACAGCCGGCGCATAAGCAAAGTTTTCCAAATCAACCCCGTTGCGTAGCACCATAACTTGGCCCTTTTTCAATAATTCAGGTGGAAAAAGCCACTTGGCCGCCGCCGTTGAAGTCGCAAACATCAAATCAGCGTGCCGGGCAATTACTTTTTTGCCGTGCTGGTGCAAAGCCAACAAAACTTGCATGACAGCTTTTTTACTAGAAACATTACCGAAATAACTGTTGTGCGAATGAACCACAATCTTGGCCTTCGTTAATTGACTAGCCCATTTAATCGGCAAATAATTCCACGCCGCCGAATAATTAAAGTGGATTATCTGATAAACGTGACCTTGTTGCTTCAGGAAACGCCGCCACTGCAACCAATAGCGTAGTGGATTGCTGGTAATTGGTGTCACCGCGTAAATATGCCAGCCTAACGCCCGCAACTGCGCGTCCATATCGGTCTTACCACCATATTTCAAAACGTCAATCTGATACTTTGCTGGGTCTAGGTGTGAAAAAGTATCCACCAGATAGCGGGTTAACCCGCTGCCACGCATAAAGTCACCCACCACTAATACTCTAATCATCACTAATCCCCTTATCTTTTAACGATTCTTCACGCACTTTAAGCTTGCAGTTGCGGCTACGTGTTAGGAAAAAAACTTTGCTCATATTTACCTGACTAATTTGGTGGAAACGTGTTTGAAAAAGCAGATTATAGAGTATAGCTACGCTAGTCGAACGACCCGCTGCGCGTCTCTTTTCGCCTAGCTAGGCTATACTCGCTATACTCCATAATCTAACCGCTTTTTCAAACACTCTTTATTTGCGGCGTGAACCCACGAAATCTTTCACTGTGGTCAAAATCTTTGGCCGTAAAAGTACCATCAACAGTCCGTAAATGACAATGCCAACACCAACTTCTAGAACTAAGTTAACGGCGCCAAATGGCAGGTGTAAATTCATGGCAAAGACAACGGCAAACATCACTATCCCAGCGAGTAAATATTTCCAAAAGCTGGTAAATAGCCGACTAAGCGACGCCTGTTTGCGAATAACGTACAGCTGGTAAAAAGCAACACTGGCCTCGGAAACAACGGTAGAAATCGCCGCCCCCACGGCACCCCACTTAATAATCAACGGGATGTTAAGTAGTAAATTAACAACGGCACCAATAGTTACGGACACCGTGTACTCGCGGTTATGATTAGTGGGCAGCAAATACTGGGTCCCAATGGCGTTGCTCCAAGCAATGAACAGGATAACCGGCGCCTCACACATCAGCAAGGTACTGGTGGCGGCAAACTTAGGTCCAAAGAACCACGTCGCAAACTTAGGTGCAATTGCGGCCAAGCCAAACATCATCGGAATTGACGCAAAAGTAACAAAATCAAAAGTCGTGTACAAATAAGAATTCACTTTTTTCATATTACCTTGAGCAAAAGTGTGGGCAACTCGCGGCAACATTACTGTTCCCGTTGCCGTCACAATAGCCAACACCATTTTAACAATCTTATCTGAATTATCGAAAAAGCCGGCCGCCGTAACACTGTCAAATTGGCCCAACATCGTCTTGTTTAACACTAAGTAAATCTGCGTAGCCACTTGAGGCACAAACAAAACCAGTGCCGGCCGAAAATGCCGCCAAATATTCAAATGGTGGAACATCCCCGGCACCAGACGTTTGCGTAAGTACGGCCACAACGTGATGTTACCAACTAACTGGGAAGCACCGATAATTAAAATGTACAGTGCGGTATCACTGGCCGTTTTAACAAAACTAAAGATTAAAACAACGGATAAAATCTTAACTAGCATGTTCCGCAAAACGGTAGTTCGAAAATCTTCGGTTCCCATAAAGAACCAGGAAATATCAAACGCCGCCGCAATTAGCTGGAAAGACTGCATCACTAGATAATTATGGTACTTATGGACAATGGCCAAGTAGCCCATAAAAATGACAATTGCCCCTAAAATGGCAATTATCCGTAAACTTTCAATTTCCCAGAAAGTCTTGGTTAGCTTAGCCGGATCATCCCGGTGGTACGCAATTTCGCGGTTACCGTAAAGATTGATCCCAATACTACCGAATAAGACAAAATACTGGATAATTGAATTTGTATAGGCGTTGATCCCAACACCTTCTGGACCTAAAACCCGGGAAATATAAGGTGTGGTAATCAAGGGAACGAGAATCAAAAAGAGCTGATAACTCGCATTATACAAATAGTTTTTAACGACCTTCATAAATTAATCACTGAATTCCTTTTTGACGGTGGTCAAAGCAGCCTGAATCACTTGGTGCATATCGTAATATTTGTACTGACCTAAGCGGCCACCAAAAACGACGTTGGGCTGCGTTGCCGCTAGTTCCTTATACTGCGCAAATAAACCATTGTTTTCTTTATTGTTAACTGGATAGTAAGGTTCGTCGCCTTTTTGCCAAGTCTTGGGAAATTCCTTAGTGATAATCGTTTTCTTCTTATTACCACGGGCAAATTCGAAGTGTTTATGTTCGATAATCCGCGTATATGGCGTTTCAGCGTCCGTATAGTTAACGACGGCATTACCCTGATAGTTAGGTTGATCTAATTCTTCGGTTTCAAAGTGCAAACTCCGGTATTCCAGCGTACCCAATTGATAGTCGAAGTATTGATCAATCATGCCCGTGAAAATTACCTTTGGTGAATCCTTTAAGTACTGATCTTTATTAGCGAAGAAATCAACGCCCGTTTCAACAGAAATTTTATCGTCAGCCAGCATTTTTTCGATAATCTGCGTATAACCACCGATTGGAATGCCTTGATACGCATCATTAAAGTAATTATTATCGTAAGTTAACCGAACGGGCAAACGACGAATAATGAAAGCTGGTAGGTCAGTTGCCTTTTTACCCCACTGCTTTTCAGTGTAGCCCTTAACTAACTTTTCGTAGACATCCCGGCCAATCAGTGAGATTGCCTGCTCTTCCAAGTTAGCTGGCTTTTTCCCGGCCATTTCTTGGCGTTGTTCGTCAATCTTGGCCTGAGCTTCTGCTGGCGTGATGACGCCCCACATTTTATTGAAGGTATTCATGTTAAATGGCATATTAAAGATTTCGCCTTTGTAATTAGCGATGGGGCTGTTGGTGTAGCGGTTGAATTCCGCAAATTGATTAACGTAGTCCCAGATATTCTTGTTGCTGGTGTGGAAAATGTGGGCGCCGTAAACGTGAACGTTAATACCATCAACGTTCTTAGTGTAAATATGGCCACCAATGTGATCTTCCTTTTCAATTACCTTAACCGTTTTACCGCGTTTCGCTGCTTCGTAAGCAAAAGTTGCGCCAAACAAACCAGCACCAACTACTAAATAATCATAATGAGCCATTAACTTTTCTCCTCTATTCTTAAGATACGTATTTGTTATTAGAAAGTGTTTGAAAAAGCGGTTAGGTTCTGAGGATTAGCATAGATTGACGAATTATCTGTGAAACAGATGATTTGGCGATCGTAGCTAACCGCAGGAACCTGCTTTTTCAAACACGTTTCCAACAGAGTGCCTGAAAAAGCGTTCAGATTCTGAGGATTACTAACGATGTCGATCGGACTAAAATGGACCGAAGTCCGAGTCACAGCCTAAAACGCTAATAATCTTGATGCTTCACACGTTGTCCATTCAACTAAGGCGAAAATCGCCAAGTTGAAACATGGCAACCGCAGGAACCTGCTTTTTCAAACACGTTTTCGCTAAATTAGTCAGGAATCTGCTTTTTCAAACACGTTTCCACCAAGTTAGTCAGGAAAATACTAGCGAAAGTAGTCCCAGACACTCCTAGATTGCCGATTAATCGCGGCCAATTACGCCTACTTTTTCTTCAAATAAAATCCATTACTAAGCGTGTTCAAAAAGTCATCCCGCAACCGCTTTTTGTACACTCTAATAATCTATCATTTTACGTTTGGAAATTCAATTTTTGGGCGGAAGGTTATGCCCGCCAGCATTCCGGAAAAAATAACCCGGAGCTTATGCCAACGGTGTTTTGAGTGCCCAAATAATAAGTGCAACGTTGTACTTGTAAATTGAATGTAATAATGAATCACTTCTTTACGGGAACGCCGGCGGGAATTATATAAGCGATTCCGGTAGGCGTAAAAATACCGACCGGCCCGGGCAGAATCATCTTCCAGAATATTAACGCCACGATTCAGCTTCATTTTGTGCGTCACCAAGCTGTCGGGGACCAAGTAAGCCTTATACTGTTGCGTAATTCGCTCGGTGTACTCGGTATCGTCACCCCAAATAAAGAACTGGCGAATCGGCAAGCCTAACTTCAAAACAACTGCGCGGCTCGTCATCACCGATACAAAACTGGCCCGACTAATCTCGATTAAGTGACTGTCGGCGTTCAGGGCACTCGTCCACAGTGGATGCGCCACCACCGGCACGTTCATAATCGCAGGTGTGCCGTCCACCCACTTGGGATTGCTAGCCAAAAAGCCAGTCGCTGGTTTGGCCTTGTAAGCCGCCACCAAAGCGTTTAAAGCATTTTTATCCGGAATTGTATCATCATCCATTAACCAAACAAAATCGTCATTAGTTTTTTCCGCAAAATACTTAATTCCCGAATAAAAGCCGCCGGCGCCACCAATATTTTCTTTTAAACGAACATAATCGATCTTTGCGCCTAATTGCTTTAAATAAGTTTGTGTAGGCGCGTCACTATGATTATCGATCACAATCAAGTGGGCCAAAGAATAAGACTGGCCCAAAAGCGCCGCCAAGCATTCCTTAAGCAAATCCAATCGATTATAAGTTACAACAACAGCACTAACAGATACCATAATTTACCTCCAGAGTGAACACAAAAGCGGGAGTTTCTGCGGATTAGCCTAAGAAGCGGCTTGGGCCGTACAACGGCCGAAACGCATTCTGTAGCTAACCGCAGGAAACTGCTTTTGCTTTCACGTTTATGTCGATGCAAAAGCGGGAGTTTCTGCGGATTGGCCTAAGAAGCGGCTTTAGCCGAGCAACGGCCGAAACGTATTTTGGCGCTACTATTCTGCAATTGAGGATTATTACTAGCTTCGCTTACGATGTCGATCGGACTAAAATGGACCGAAGTCCGAGTCGCAGCCTAAAACGCTAATAATCTTGATGCGCCATACGTTGTCCATTCAACTACGGCGAAATACGCCAAGTTGAAACATGGCAACCACAGGAAACTGCTTTTGCGTTCACGTTTATGTAACCAGACCATTTTTCAGTTTATATAAAAATAACGGCCCTGCCTGTAGTAGCTCAATGAAGACGGCAACTTAATCCGGACTGTCTTCGCGGAGCACTGCTTCAATCACCGCCATCGTTTCTTCATTATCGCACCGCTAGCAATTAATCCACAATCTGGCCATCAACGCGGAAATCACTCAGATGCTTTTCCACTTGCTTGTCTTTTGGTGGCAGTTGCATGTAATCGCCGTACATTCGCGTCAAAATGGCATCGTAGGCCGCTGGCACCTTCACTTGCAGGCCGGAAAATGAACGCGTTATAAATTGGTGGAGTTCACTTTGTTTGATGATTTCCTTACCGTAAGCGTACTGCGAGCACATGTTGATTTGATCTAATGTGGCGGCCTGCGCCTGATAGGCAGTCATAATTGCGCGCCGCTCCTGTTTCAAGTAGCCCACGGACTGAAAACGGTGCACCAAGTTTAACGCCACAATCACCGCGCGTTTTGCCGGTGGATCCGCGTGGCCGTACTTCAACCGCTCAATTACCAAACGATTATACAGTTTAAACTGCTTGTACTGCTTCTGCCGGGCCTGAACAGCTGCCGGAATCGCGTCAAAGGGAAATAGATCGACGTAAACGCTATGTACCGCGTTATTAGGTAGGTTGTACGTTTCAACCATTTCAGTATTTTCAGCAACAATCTTCGAAAAAGCAAAACCGTAATCCTTCGTATTTTGCGTTGTCATTAGCCGTTGCGCCGGCTGTAATTCGCCTGCCGCCACCTGTAAAAATTTTTCGTAATCTTGACGCAAAAAGCCGACATCAATGTCATCATCCCAAGGAATGAAGCCCTGATGCCGGATGGTGCCCAAAAGTGAACCGCCGATCATAAAATAATTGATTTGGTGTCGCTCACAAATATCGACCACTGTTTTTAATAAATTTAATTCAATTTTATGCAAAACATCTAATTGCGTCATTTTTTTAATACCCATCTTTTTAATTCATCTGACAAAATAATTTTTATTGAATCTGTTTCTGTGATCCTACTAGAAGCTTTGGCTAACTGGTGGAAACGTGTTTGTAAAAGCAGGTTCCTGCGGTTGCCATGTTTCAACTTGGCGATTTTCGCCTTAGTTGAATGGACAACGTGTGAGGCATCAAGATTATTAGCGTTTTAGGCTGCGACTCGGACTTCGGTTCATCCTAGTCCGATCGACATCGTAAGCGAAGCTAGTAATAATCCTCAATTGCGGAATAGTAGCTACGATCGCCAAATCATCTGTTTCACAGATAATTCGTCAATCTAGGCTGCGATTCGGACTTCGGTTCATCCTAGTCCGATCGACATCGTTAGTAATCCTCAGAACCTAACCGCTTTTTAGGCACTCTGGCGGAAACGTGTTTGAAAAAGCAGGTTCCTGCGGTTAGCTACGATCGCCAAATCATCTGTTTCACAGATAATTCGTCAATCTAGGCTAATCCTCAGAATCTAACCGCTTTTTCAAACACTCTACCTTCCTGCCTTACGTCCAACGAACTTCCGGGCGATAAACTTACCACCCTTAACGAACCAATTTTGCCGTTCCATGTAGACAAAATTAACCTCAGTTGTGCTGTACTGGCGGTTGACCTCCAGCCAAACATCCAACAGGCGTTCGCTAATAAAGCCATAAACCCGCGTTTCATAAGTATCGTAATTAGTGATGTCCAGTTGTTTTTCAACCTTAAACAAGATGTCAAACACCCAAGCACAGTAAGCATCAAAGGCTGGTTTCTTCATCACAAACATATTAAACATGTGGGCCGAACGCCGTTGCATCATTGTGTCAAAGGCCGCCAAGTAAGTTGGATAGTCAGTCTTAATAATGTCTCGGGCCAGGTCTAACGGCTCTTCGTGGTGGGCGTGCACATAGTGTGAAAAATTGGTCTCAATATAATAATGCCGTTTCTTGGGCAAAATGATATCGTGGTGCGCCAATAAATTATCGACGTCCGCTTTAGTTAAAATCGTATTCAAATCTTTTGCGTGGTGCAAACTCAGGTAACGGCGGTAATGAACCAACCCAATGGCGTCGGCGTCCAGATTCTTCCAGGCCCAATAAATCGCCGTTAACTCGTTAAAATGTGGGTTTTTCGCCGAAATATTATCGCCGGTATTGTCACCCTGAAAAGTGTGGTTTACGTCCGGGTGTAGCGCCTTGCCCACAAAAATAGGTAAGTAAAGCTCGTGATCCGTTGGCATCGTGTAATTTTTATGCGCTGCGACTAAAATTTTAACGTTCAATTTTCAATTCCCCACTAACTCGATTAATAATCACAATGTAGAAGAAGAAAATGACAAAGTAGATTTCATCGTTCCACGAAAAGGTGAAAATAGCTAAAACGGCAAACATGATTAAAGTGTAAAAGAAACTATCAAGAATCGTTACGTACAGTATACTGCTTGAATCGGTTTGTTTCACAAAAAATCGTTTTAAATTCAACGCCGTTTTCACTTTATGGTACAAGTACAAAAAGGTTGGCACAATTGTCACTAACCCGTAACTGGCAAAAATTTCACCCCACACGCTTTGGTCTGGGTAGCCGGTTTGAACGAAAGTCATAAAGTACTCGGGATTAGCGATGGTTGACTTGGGTACGTACAAGAAACTGTAGTAACTGGTATAGCCCCGGCCCACGCCGAACAATGGGTAATGCAGGAAGGTTAAGAATAACGCAATCGTCCCGCCAAGTCGGTTAGCAGTGCCCTGTTTATTTAAAACGTACTTTTGTAAAATGGCCTGAACACCTGGGTCCGCTATGTACAATACTACCAGCAGTACTAGGGCAACCACCCCGGCCTTTAAGTAGCGCCGTTGATCGCTGGCCGATGAGGCGAAAAACAGGATCACCACTGCCAAAGCAATGACGATGAAGCCCGTCGATGTTTTGGCAAAGAATAAAACAATGAAGCTAAATATCAATAATACCCAGTAAAACCACTGGCGTTGATGTAATTTGCCTGAAAAATAATCGTAACGATTCTTAATCGCGGCCATCACAATCGGCAAGAAAACAATTCCAATCATTGCGGCCAAGAAAGATGCCTCTTGGGAAAAGCCGTTAACCCGGCGCTGGGTCGTAGCGTAACTGCCGTGGCGGTAAAAATCAAACCGCCCCTGGTGCTCAGCCTCAAACATCCGGCCAAGAAAGTTAACCCAGCCATCCATCAAGTGACTGCGCGTCGCCACAATTTGGGGAATTAAAACTAAAATCCCAAAAACGACGTAGGTTATTAATAAGGAGCGAATAAAACCTAACGCTTTATGCTGGTCCGAAATCACCACTTGCAGTAAATAATAGACCAAGAACAAATTGGCGATAAACAAGAATACGTTAACGGGGCCCGTGGATAAACCACTGGTGTCTTGCGGACGATTAGTGATCTGATAACTGTAAAAAATCATGATCAGTTGACTAATGCCAAAAGCAAAGGTCCCAATTAAAACGCGCCGGCTAACCAGTAACTGACCGAAAAGATCGGGTTGCGTTACCCATTTAAAAAATAAAAGTAAGGTAAACAAGTACACTGGTAGTGTTCCGATGATTCCTGGCAAGGAAAAGCTGAAATTTTTTATCAACATGCTGATTGGAATCAGAAGCCATTCCATAAAAAAACACCCCATAACTAGAGAATGTCGCAAAGGTCGCTATGCGTTTGAGCATTAACCACAAGCACCAAATAAGTCATACCTGCCACTTGGCCGCACTTATTTCGGCGGAAACCAAGTGGTCAGTTGCTAGTTTTTAAAGTAACCCAGCAAGACTACCTAACCCGATTACCGCATTTGGCAGTAGTGGCCCATTTGGTGTTAAATTCTACAAGCCGCCCTTTTAGACACGTTTAACCTAACTTAATTGAACCCGTCAATTAAGTTAGTTCATTTACCTAACGCTTACTTCTTTGCTTAGCAACGCGGTCAAAAACTAATGCCAGGCACAAACCAATGATCAAGCCTAACAATAGACCGTAGAACGTATACTTCTTGGTTGAGCGCTTATTGATCAAAGTCGCTTCGCTAACTGTGGCCGGTGCCAAGTGTCTAACTTTTGCTTTTTTCGTAAATTTATGTAATCGCGATTGGAAAACGTCCACTAACGTGTTGGTCGTTTTAGTTGCCAACTTGGCTGTATCGCCATCAACGGTTACTTTGATAATCATCGAACCCATGTTGGCCTGTGAATGGACGTGCTGCTGTAAGAAATCCACTGATTTATTGTAACCAGCAACCTTGTTCATCTTTTTTTGAACGCCATTTAAGACGTAGCTATTACCTAAAAGATCCTGGTAAGTTGGTACGGTCTTGGTCACGGCCTCAATTCGTTTCGCGGTATGGTGCGTTGGTTCAACCATAAACGAGGCGGTCGCTGAATAGGCCGACTGATAAGTATGGCCTGACCACCAATAACCGCCGGCAGCAAAGACTAACATTGCTAAAATAACGACGTACCAGCGTTTAAGAACGCTCATTACTAGGCTTTTTAATGTAATTGATTCTTCCATCTTTTCCTCCGTTGAACTTCATTTCAATCCATAAAAATAAATGTGCTGATGACTCAATCACCAGCACATCAACAAACACATAAAAATCAATAGGCACCTGTACTCTTAAAAATACTGATAATATTTAAGAACACGATCTTGACATCGAACCAAAAATTAGCGTGGTCAATATAATACATCTCAATATCGCAACGTTCGGGATAACCAATGTTGCTGCGGCCGCTTGCTTGCCAATAACCCATTGCACCAGGCGTCATGGATAACAGCTTACGCACATTGTCGCCGTATTCTTTTAATTCCGTCCGAACAACTGGGCGGGGTCCAACTAGTGCCATATCGCCCTTTAAGATGTTGACGAACTGTGGTAACTCATCAATCGACGTCTTTCGGATAATTCGTCCAAAATGCGTGATCCGAGGATCTTCTTCGGCAGGTAGCTTATAACTGTTGGCGAGGTACTTTTTGTATAACGCCGGATTTGCTTTTAATTTTTTGTCAGCATTGACGACCATCGAACGAAACTTCCAGATCTTGAACGGCTTCCCGTTCTTCCCGATTCGTTCTTGCTTATAGATCATCGGTCCACGATTTTCACCAAAACGATAAAGGATGAACATAACCGCAAACACTGGAATTAAGCAGATCAATGCGATGATGGAAACGACGATATCACAAAGCCGCTTAATCGCTAAATAAGTCTTTGATTTGCTCATTGGTTGTTCTCCACGAAATAATATTGGGTCAGCATCCTGCTGGTAAAACTCAGAATGCCAACGACGCCCAACTGTTTCCTTTTTTTCCATTTGTTGGTCCTCCCCTAACGTCCAAAACTGACGTTAGTTTAGTCAGCGTAAGTTTTCAATAACAACAAAACGGCGCCATGTTACTACAAAGAAACGCGGGTCGCTAGCGTTTAAAACTGCTAGGCGACTGATTAGCTTCATTTTACTTACGTAACCTAATTACAACAGCAACAAGTATACCCAAAATTTTCTACGAACACAAGTCATTCTTAAAAAGCGACCTAGTTGCCGCTTTGAAATGACGTTTGACCACTATTTATTTTAAGTTGTTTTAACCAACAACGAATGGTCGTGAATTTTCGCGGGTGTAGGAATCAAGTGGCCATTTTCAAAACCGTTCTTAGGTCAGATTGGGAAAATACCCTGACTAAATATTTACCTGACTAATTTAATGTAACCCGGTTTAAAAAAGCCGTTGCCTGTGCTTACCCCACTTTACTAGCATAACCACATTTTACCGCAATTTATTAACTTGATTCAACTAATGTCATTGAACCATTTAAAGTTTAAGAATTTCGTAAGAAGTTGCCGTGAATTTCATGAGGGGCCCGCGCTTAACGTTTACGGGCCGGTAAAAAACGTGGTAGGATATAATTTGTTAGGTTATTGACATATTTTAACACACAAGGGAGCGGCTCATGTCTAGTCAATTACTGGTCAGCTACGATAACGATCACGATGAATGTCAACGTTACATCTACCTGTTGCGTAAATGGGGCCAAAACCCCAATTTTCCCAGTGTCACTTTTCAAGAACAACACATGGCCCCAACGGAAAAATTGGCCGCAGTCCCAGCAGCCAACGAGCAAGCCATCAAAGACTGCTCGGCGTTGCTCCTATTAATCGGCAATCAAACAATGGAAAACGCCTACTGGGTGGGCTGGCAAATCACGGCGGCAATTGCTTACCACAAACCGGTAATCATTTACAAATTGCGGGCCGCCTACCTGTCGCCTTACGAGGTCTATGATTATGACGTTGCCTGGTTGGCCGAGTTTTCCTACGATGCGATCCGGACGATTTTTTTGGAAGCTACTAAAGAATGAGCTCATGTTCTAGAACTAGCCTGGCCGGTACTTTATTATTATTTAATGTTGCCAATTACTTGCGTCATTTTTTTAAAAACCGACTGGCAGCGATGACGCTGAATTTTATATTACTTTGTTACCAATTTTGCATAAATAATCTCCCTAAAAAATTTGGCCAACTTGCTTTACGGCTCCTTACATCCAATAAATCAGAGAAGCTATCAACACAGCCTGGTTATTTCCCCTTAATAGCGCATCGCTGCTTCAATTTTATTCGTAAAAAAAATAGCTTGCTAAACGTTGAAATGACGTTTAGCAAGCTATTTTACTTCTATTTACAAATCAAAGTTCAATTCACCAAATAGTCGTTATTCTTTTTTCTTTCTCCAAGCTACCATTGGCGCAAATAAAGCAACTAAGAACGCACCAATTACGGCAAGGAATGAATCATTGGCCGCGCCTGTTTGCGGCAATTTCGCCATTCCCAGCGCACTGTTGGCCTTGGCCCGTGGTGACTGGGCTGATTGTGCCTGGGCCAAGCCTTTAGCACTAACGTTGGTCTTATTAACTGTGACCGTCTGTTCTGCAGCCTTTGCCGGTTGCGGCACAGTCGCCAAATTAGTTGGTGTTGCGGCACCTGCGGCCGTTGAAGTTGCGGCGGTACTAGGATTCTCAGGGACCGTTGAACTCGTTGCTGAGCCAGGGTTGCTTGGCGCTGTTGAGCTGTCCGCTGAACCTGGGTTGCCTGGTGCTGTTGAACTGCCCGCTGAACCTGGATTGCCTGGCGCCGTTGAACTACCTGCTGAACCTGGGTTGCCCGGCGCTGTTGAGCTGCCCGCTGAACCTGGATTGCCCGGTGCTGTTGCGTCATTTTTGGCGTACGTGACTGTGACGTTAATATCGGCATCTGCCTCCGTGACACCAAGCACGGCCGCCACCTGTTTCTGATCAGGTGTATAGCCCGTCATGTCTGGTGAAACTTTAGCCGCAAAACTAGTGTCACCATTTTCTGCAGTCCAGTCAGTGTACGTGGTATTACCCGTTACTTTGTCCGTGGTTGCTGTCCGGGTGAAGGTTACGTGATCAGTAACATCCGCTGAAGCCATAGTCCCATCCGAATACTGGTAATGAATTGTTTGGTTTACGGTTTTACTTTCCGTTGCCGTGCTTGTCCCGTGTACAAGGTGAACCAGATAGCTTTGAGTGGTTGCACCGTCACTATCAAAAATAAACTGTGAACCAGGATAGTCGCTGCCGACTAGCGTATAACCGGCCAAAAGATAGTTGTTAACACGGTCGGTCGTTTGGTAGCTGCTAGTGGCGCCACTAACTCCCGTCAGGTTATCAACGATTAACGTTTTTCCGGTTGTATCATCGACATAGCTTACCGTTGCACTTTGTGTATCGGCAGTGTAATTAATTTCAGTATCCGCCGTTGGTGACGTTGGTGCTGGCGGCGTATACCCCGCTTCCGGATCGTTAGGGTCAATTGGTGTCAAAGCCGTGCCATCAGGACCAGTTGGTGTGTAACCAGGAACGTACGGAATCACGGGATTACTGGGATCATTGGTTGGCGTCGTCACCGTACTTGGATCATTAGGGTCCGTTTGGTACGGCGTGGTCGTTGGTGTGCCACCATTTGGCGGTGTTACCACGTAACCGCCGACTTGAGCGTAAACTAGCGTGACGGTTTGGTTGGTGGCATCGTCGCCATCAAAGTTTAAAGCTGTACTAGTGCCGTCGGTTTTAAGGACGTACCCGTTAACGACTTTACCCACTGAGCTAAAGTCCACAGCTATGCCCGTTTTACCGGTTAAAGTATAACTGCTCTTGCCGGCCGTGTTGGTGACGGCTTTACCCGTTTCATCCACTAAGTTCACCGTTACTGTTTGTGTATCGGCAGTGTAACTAATTTCAGTTTCTGCCGTTGGTGAGGTTGGCGTTGGCGGCGTATACCCTGCTTCCGGATCATTAGGGTCAACTGGTGTCAAAGTCGTGCCATCGGGACCTGTTGGCGTGTAGCCGGGAACGTACGGAATCACCGGGTTACTGGGATCGTTAGTTGGCGTTGTCACCGTACTTGGATCATTAGGGTCCGTTTGGTACGGCGTGGTCGTTGGCGTACCACCATTTGGCGGTGTCACCACGTAGCCGCCGACTTGAGCGTAAACTAGCGTGACCGTTTGATTAGTGGTGTCATCACCATCGTAATTTAAGGCCGTACTGGTGCCGTCGGTCTGCAATACATAACCAGTAACGACTTTACCCACTGAGCTAAAGTCTACGGCCGTGCCAGTTTTACCGGTTAAAGTATAGCTACTCTCGCCGGCAGAATTCGTGACAGCCTTACCCGTTTCATCCACTAAGTTCACCGTTGCACTTTGTGTATCAGCGGTGTAATTAATCGGCGTATCCGCTGTTGGTGACGTTGGTGCTGGCGGCGTATAGCCTGCTTCGGGATCGTTAGGGTCAATTGGCGTCAAAACCGTGCCATCAGGGCCAGTTGGCGTGTAACCAGGAACGTACGGAATCACCGGGTTACTGGGATCGTTGGTTGGTGTTGTGACCGTACTTGGATCATTAGGATCCGTTTGGTACGGCGTTGTCGTTGATGTGCCACCATTTGGCGGTGTTACGACATAAGCGCCGACTTGTGCGTAAACTAGCGTGACTGTTTGGTTGGTGGCATCGTCGCCATCAAAGTTTAAAGCTGTACTAGTGCCATCGGTTTTAAGGACGTAACCATTAACCACTTTACCAACTGAGCTAAAGTCCACCGCCGTGCCAGTTTTACCGGTTAAGGTATAACTGTTCTTGCCAGCCGTGTTAGTGACAGCTTTACCCGTTTCATCCACTAAGTTCACCGTTACTGTTTGTGTATCGGCAGTGTAATTAATTTCAGTATCCGCCGTTGGTGAGGTTGGCGTTGGCGGCGTATACCCCGCTTCCGGATCGTTAGGGTCAACTGGTATCAAAGCCGTGCCATCAGGACCTGTTGGCGTGTAACCAGGAACGTACGGAATCACCGGATTACTGGGATCGTTGGTTGGTGTTGTCACCGTACTTGGATCATTAGGGTCAGTTTGGTACGGCGTGGTCGTTGGTGTGCCACCATTTGGCGGTGTTACCACGTAGTCACCGACTTGACTGTACTGGTAAGTGACGGTGATATTCTCGCCACCAATTGTGCCGCTGGCATTTGCTGGTGTGCTTGTTAAAACATAGCCATCAATGACGGCCGCACTAGTTTTATACGCGGCACCACTTTTGTAAATCGTATCGTCAACGTTGGCGGTTTTAATTTCTGCGCCCGTCGTTGCATCAACGTACTTAGTTGTCACTACAGGTGTAATCTCCAAGTTGCCACTAATACCAACTGCTTTAACGAGTAGGTACAGCGGATTGGCAGCGGCAAAATCGTTCAAGCCCTGATCGCTTAATTTAACCACGTAACTACCAATGTTTTCACTGGTAATACCTGAAAGATCCAAGTCACCAGAACTCGTCGCAACTTCGTAATAATTCGCCTTAGTAGTGGCGATCCAGTCAGTGGGCACGGTATAACCGGCCGGTACGTACACTAAATAACTGGTTGGATCTGTGCTAGTCAAGCCATCATAAACTTTGGCCTGATTTTGAACCGTAATTGCCGTTACCTGATCAGCCACGTCACTTTCGTTGACCTCTTCTTGGTAATAAACCGTGTAAGTATTACCGGTACTAACTGTCGCTTCTGAGGCGATTGGGTTAACGATTTGTGGGAAAAGTTGTGGTGTAGTAACGGAACTATTCACCAAAACGTAAGTATGTCCATTTTGCACGATCGTTGCTTGCAGCTTCGTCATCGGATCGTAGGTGGTCTGGGAATCGCCAGTAAAGGACACGCTTCCTAAATTAGTCTTAGCTGGTCCCACCAAATTATAGGTATCTTGGACCTGGCCCGTGACAATCGTGTAAGGATAAATAAAACTAGTATAACTAGAATTAAGCACGTAAGCACCCGTAATACCTAGTGCGTTGGCCACAGTTGCAACGTTGGAATAGCCGCTTAAAGTAACTGCATAGTCACCTTGCGTATACGCTGGGTCACTAGTTAAATACATTACGGATGAGTCAGGTGAACCAGCGTTAGTCCCAACGTAGCCCGATGTTGTCCCAGAATCGCTGTTGGCAACAACAGGTAGATCAAACAGGCCACCCACCGTATTTACTGAACCAAACTGAATTTCAAAAGTTTGCCGACCATTGTAGTCAGTCAATTGGGTTACCGTTAGACCAGAATAAGCAACATTTCCGCTTTCCAATTCAGCAATAATGGCAGCTTTTAACGTTTCCGCCGGCGTACTTGACTGCGTGTACTGATTGGCAGCGTTCACCGTTGCAATATCAAAGCCACTGGGAATAATAACAAATTCAGTTAAGTTGGAAACCGTTAATTTACCCGCGTTATTATTCAATAGACGTAATTCTAAAGTTAAGCCAGAACCATCGGCGATCGTGAATGCCTCACCTTCACTCTGACCTTTGATAGTGACATAGTAGTTACCTGGATTAAAATGTGTCGATGCTGTAGCTGCGGTATTGACCGTAATCGAGCCGTCCTGAACGTTGTTGCCATCAAACGCTACCGTTGGGTTGTCCGCCTTTAAAGCGTCTAAAGCGGCAGCCGTCAAAGTCACACTATAATTGCCATTCACACCTAATTGAACATTCGAAGTATCAAAATAGGAAATTGGAACATTATAGACGATGGAATTCTGCCCTGTATTGTTGTAAGAAACCGTCCAATCAGTTGGTGCAGTTAAACCGTCATTTAACGTCACACTCAGCGTTGTTGGTAATTTTGTTGTGGCTGTTGCGGCCCCGACAATCACCTTGTTATTGACCATAATCGTAAAGTTGCCGGCGACCACTGCATCTGCCGTCACGGCGTAATTTGGATTAGCGGCCTGTAAAGCACTCAATCCTTGCGTGCTCAGCGTAATCGGGTAAGTTCCAATACTTTGACTGCTGACATTGGTCAAATCACCGGTACTAACTGGCACATCATATGTAAGGGTTGTTGAACCAGCAGTATTACTACTATCTAGCGTCCAAGTTGTTGGCGCCGTTAAGAAACTAGGTAACGTGACCTGATAGTTAGTCGGCATATTAGTTGCGTCATTATCAAAATCTTTTGACTGCGAAACAACCTTAATTGCCTGGGAAGGTACTAGGGCCTGTTTGATGGTTAACGTTCCCGCTGTCACATCAGCCATGGTAACGTCAACGCCTGGATTAGCCGCCTGAATTTCCGCCAAGCCAGCCGCCGTTAACGTAATCGTGTAAATCCCAGCATCCTGCGCCACCGCCGTTAAATCAATATCACCAGATGCTCCAGCAATCATCGTATTATTTGTACCCGATAAGTACCAAGAGGCCGGTGCCTTTAAATTAGAAGACAAAATAACCTGATACGTCACTGGTGTACCCGGCTGATCATTATAAGTTTTGCTGACATTGCCAATAGTAATGTTGGTTGCGACTGCAGCCGTTACCACCCGGGCCATTTTAGCCGCGGTGGCCACCACACTAGTAGCTGTTGCGGCGGAAGAAATCAATGTTTGGTTGGCGCCACTGGCCACTAAATTATTGGCCAAATTAATTGCCGCCACTTGCTCGGCGTTATCTGTGGTTGCCGGGCTAGGAACGACTACCGTGGCCCCGCTAACATTTGCCACATCACTAGCCGTAACGGCGGCAGTATCGCTAGCTGCACTACTGCTGGTACTTGAAGCGTTAGTTGGGTCATTTGAGACCGCTGAACTCTCGGCCGAACTGGCCGTTGAGCCAGCAACACTGCTTGGTGGCGTGGCCGTACTGGAAGCAGCCGGCGTAGTTGATGAAATACCTGAAACCAAGCTTTGATCATTAGTTGAGCCGCCACTTTGCTTTAGCGCGGAACTAGCAACACTGCTGGCGGCCGAACTCGTTGCATTGGAACCAGTAGTTCGACTGCTAGTTGTAGTCGCACTGGCGGCACTACTTTCATTTACCGCTGAACTGGCCGTACTTTTAGCGGTGCTCTGCTTAGCAGCGGAACTGGCCGCGCTGGAAGCTGTACTTGCCTTTGCCTCAGTGCTGGTCGCACTGGTAGCGCTGCTCTGCGTGGTCGTAGAACTGGCTGCACTAGAAACCGTACTCTGACTGGCCGCCGAACTGGTGGCACCTGCCTTCAACGCCACTGTTTTAGCGGTTAATTGATTGGCCGCAGAAGTCGCCGTCTCAGTGCTGGCCGAAGTTGCGTCACTAGTGTTACTAGTCGCCGCTTCCGTATTAGTTGTCAAACCAAATAGAAGCGCTGAACCCAGCGTTGCCATAGAAATACCAGTATACAACCAACGTTTGCCAGCCTTATACATTTTATAGTGTTGCTTAACATCCCGTTGCGCATTTAATAATCGACGAATTTTCATTATTCACTCTCCTTACTTAATTTACTATTTTCTTGAGTGCCCGCTAATTAGTTCCAATCCAAAATTATTTTCAAAAAACTAATGCCGCCTACAGTCTAACTACAATTAGGCCCCTGGGTTAGGCTGGGACCAAGAACGCAGTTGCAACATCCACTGAATTTGGTATTTATCGGTGAACATCCCCAGTTTGGCGCCCCAGCCCTGATCAGCCAAAGGCATATCGATTTTGATGGTTGGCTCACGCATTAGGCGGTCGTACAGAGCCTGTGCAGTCGCCGATTTCTGAGCATCATCGCTATCAATATCAAGCAATAGACGGGTACTGTTGGTCAAATGCTGATTTTGTTCAAAGTTGTCCGCCGCGTAAAGCCACTCACCTAAAATGGTAAATGCCGCGTGCATCGTTAACTGGGAAAAATCCACCCCACTTGGAACCTGCATGGCTTGCGCCGCCGCGGCCGTTACCGGTAGACGAACAATATTCTGGGCATCAAAAACGGTTTGATAATAAGCCAGTGCTTCCTTCGTATTAGCAAAAGTTAAATATGGATAAATTGCGCTGTGAGCCGTCATCATAATCCCTCCATCACTGGCAGTTCATGCTGTTACACTGCCTTTTCAACTACGTTTACATTAAATTGATCAAGTAAATGTAAAACCATTTTTTAATCACAACTAACTAAAATAGCCCTCATTAAAATCTATTATAGTCCCACTCCTAAATAAAAAAAATCAAGTTTTCAGTGACTTTCTTTTGTCTTTTGACACTTTTTCAAGGCAAGCCTTTCTATGTCTGAATCAGTGTTGCTTATGCAAGTATACCGCTTACATACTAATAGGGACACAGCAAAAATAAATTTACCGGTCCCTGTTTCATTGACACATCTAGCGTGTTTCTTAACTATTTTTATTAAAATAGTGGTGGGAGTGGTGGAAAAAGCGGTTAGGTTCTACTCCGCAATTGGGGATTATTATTGGCTTCGCTGACGATGTCGATCGAACTAAGATGAACCGAAGTCCGAATCGCAACCTACCTAGGAATGGTATTAGTAACCGTATTTTTCAACGCTTGGTCAAAATTAGTCTTCTTGCGCCCCTAACATTTTTAAAACAGCTTGCGCGTTGGCCTGATTCAGGCATAGAAAACGAACAAATTCTAGAAAATTCAGCCTATCACTTTGACGGTACCACAGCTGACCAAGCCGCCCTAGCCTTTCATCTGGATACAGCTTTCGATCTAAGTAATCTTTGGGGCACCAGGCTGAGCTTTGTGGGCTTGTCATTAATGTCCCCGACGCCACACGATTGCTAGGTGCAACCTTATTAGTTTCTGTTTCTGCCATGGCTTAGAACCTCCTTCTAGGATCGATACATTTTGCAGTAGTTATGCAATTAATTCCTTAATTGACATTTCATCCCTTACAGTTTCAATTTTTCACCTAGCAAATTCTGTAGTTCCGCCTGCCAGTGATGGGCCGCCAGCAAAACGACCACGTCACCGGTACGCGTGTTGCGAATTAGCAGGCTGCCGCTGTTCCGGTCCACCTCGCGGACTAGCCGGTTGAGCTGCGTTTTGGCCTCCGTCACGGTTAATTCTTGCATGAAATCACCTCCTAGCCTTTTAGGTCTATTTTGTGCAAGCACAAAATCCTATTTACGGATGATGTCCATTCTCCTAGTGCAAAGCTCGCACACTCGAAACATGGCACCTCCTAGCCTTTTAGGTCTATTTTGTGCAAGCACAAAATCCTATTTACGGATGATGGCCACTAGCGCAACAAGTATTGTTAGCAACTTAGAACCGTTGCCTTTATTTGCTTACGTTGTCCATAGCAGTTGCCAAGCAAGCTTGGACTGCTAGTGGCATTCTCCTAGTGCAAAGTTCGCACACTCGAAACATGGCACCTCCTAGCCTTTTAGGTCTATTTTGTACAACTCACACCTGCCAGCCCCTCACTTATTTAACCCTATTTTCCAGCTCCTCCCCGTGTTGGGGTAAAAAGATCATCTGCCGGGGGAGAAACAAAAAGCTGAGCTCGGCCAGGCTGCCAGAGCGATTTTTCTTAAACAATAAGTTCACGTAGCGCTCGGTCTGGCGCTCTTCGGCCTGATTGGGGCAGTAAAGAAAGGCCACCACGTTGGAATCCTGCTCGATACTGCCGGATTCGCGTAAATCTGCCAGCTGCGGCGTTTTGTCTGGCCGTTTTTCTAGCTCACGATTTAGCTGGGAAAATAGCACAATCGGGATATCCAGCTCGTTGGTTAACAGTTTTAATTCCCGGGTGATCTGCTCAATTTCCAGACGGCGATCACTAGAGCGGGCCTGCACTCGTTCCAAACTAGTGATTTGCAAATAATCAATCACCGCAAAATACTTACCCTTTGGCGCCCGCCGCGCGTTATCGCGAATCACTTTGATGATTTGTGGCAAAACTAAAATCTTATCGTGGAGATTCATTTTTTGTTTGATCACGGTGGGCACAATTTTTTTAACGCTGGCTTTTTCGTTGCCGGTCAAAACCCCCGCTGGATTGCTAAACTTGTTGACTGGAATGCCCGTGTGGTACGAAACCGTGCGGTAAAAATTATCTTCGCCGGTCATTTCTAGGGAAAATAAATCAGCCACCACTTGTGGATCTGTCCGTAAAGCGCTCTGAATTAAATTAAGGCCAAACGCTGATTTACCAACTCCCGGCCGGGCGCCGATTGTCCACAAAACACCACCGTGTAGGCCATTGCCCAAAACAGAATCGACGTCCGCAAAAGTTTTAATGCCCGTTGGCCGCGGATTGTCCAAATAGTGCAGCAAATCCGCCCCGTAATCGGATAATGGTTTAGTGGGCAACGCAGGCAAATTCATGTCGTGAAGTTCTTGGCCTAACTGCAAAACGAAATCCAAATTTTCCACACTGGGGTATTTCGTGTATTCACTGGCCCGGGCCTGAATTTCACCCTGCAAATACCAAAAGTGCAGGCCGTGGACCGCATCGTTAAAACTGGCCTCACTAACTTTGGCACTGCGCATTTCCTGCCACTGCTGCTCGTCTAATTCAGCCGGGAAAGTGGCCAAAAAGCGCGTCTGAATTTCGTTAGCACTTTTAAACTCACCACGATTGTCCAAAATAAAACGCAGCAGCGTCCGGTAATGTTCAGCTCCCAGCCACTTGGGTTGAATTAGTTTCGTTTTAATCACTTCTGGATGGAGCAACAAATAGGCGCAAATCTGAATTTCAAACATCATTTAAGGCGGCCTCCACTTCTTTTTGGCTAAAATTGGCGTGTTCAACTTCAATCACCCGCATGATTCTACTTAAATCACCGTTATTTTGCTGAATGATTAACTTTAAATACTCCTGACGACTGTGCTGGATCATTTTCGGTTTGGCGCCGTTACTAGGTTGAACGGGCAATTCGTTACAGTATTGGGCAAATTTGGCCCCGCAAATAGTTAACGGCCGAATGTAGGCGTGAAAATCGGTATTAGCCCATTGCTGCTGTTTGTACTGAATGACTCTTTTGATCAACGCAGGCGAATGACCGTTGCGCAACTGAATTAAAAGCGGCTGAATATTTTCAATGGCGACACCAAAATTTTTGCCGGTGAGTTGATTAAAGTCCCGCAGTAATTTTAATAGCACTTGCTTTTCCGTTGCCGTAATTTCTAGAGCATCCCACTGGGCCTGTTCCTGCAACTTAAGCAGCCGCTGCCGTCTCAAGGCCGCCTGCTTTTCCACCGCTAGTAACTGCTGGTAAGTTGGGGTTGATGCGTTAGTGGCCGAATTGGCCATTGCCCCGGACGTTGAATTTAAGCCTAGCCGAGTTGTTGGATTAAACCTTGCGACTGCTTTTTCTCCAGCAATAGTGTTACTTTGAAAATCAGCTTTCCCCCCAGTTGTTTCAGCGACTTGAAAACCTGCCTTCGCCCCGGCCATTGCGGCGGTCCCCTGCTTTTCGGGGATAACGTAACGTTGCCAATCCAGGATTTGTAAGTGTTGTTCGGCCGTCCAACAAACTAATTTGGCGGCGATTAAACCCGCTAATGTCGCTTCCAGGTACTCGGACCGATAGCTGTGACAAAAGTGGCGGATCTGCGCCAATTGAATGGGTTCGCTTTTTTTTAAATAGATTTCACCATGATCATTTACCTTGGCCGCCGCAAATAACAGTTCCTGAAATAAGAAATAGTAACTCTTTCCTTGACTGAAGTTGGTACTTCTAAATAGGTATTGAATTTTAGGACTGTTTAAAAAGTTATTTGGTAGTTGAATCATCTTCTTAAACCTCTTTTTTAAATTATTTTTTTAAACCTAACAGAACTAATAACAATTTAGCAGCCTATTTTGTGACCCAAATTGACCAAATTTCCGCCCAAAAAGCGTTTTTTTGTAAACTTTTTGTAAACTTTACAAAAACTTTACAAAAAGTTTTGTTCACTATTTCGTTTTAGTAAAAAGTCATTCATTGATTTTCCATGATCGCTTATCCTTCACAACGAGTCATGATCAGGCAATTCAACACGCCAAATAAGTACCGGCCAATCGGCTTATTTGCCATTGCTGCCAGCTGTGCTCCTTAGACTAGTTTTCAATAATCCACACCAATCCAGCAGTGGCTGCTTCCCGAGATTCGCCGCCATTTTTAGCCGCACTTCATAATCTTCAAAGTTTCTTTACAATTATCAGCGAAATTAGTGCTATTATTATTTAAATAATCAAACCATAAATTTAGCGCCGACCAAATACGTTTGAAAAAGCAGCTTCCGATGCTTTCCCGGACAAATTTAGTTTAAACGTGTTTGAAAAAAGCAGCTTCTTGCGGTGACTGAGATGAACTTAGTTGCAAGCAGTTATTGGCTTTATAACTGTGTCCCTTGGCTTTTGCCACAAGAATGGCCATCGTCCGTAGCATCAGGATTATTAGCGTTTTGGGCTGCGCTTCGGACTTCGATTCATCTTAGTCCGATCGCCATCGTAAGCGCGGCTAGTAATAATCCCCAATTGCGGAGTAGAACCTAACCGCTTTTTCAAACACTCTAGATCAACGAAAGAGGGTCGCTTGTGAGAAGACGTAAACAAAAAAACGGATGGGTAAATGGAAATGGGTCCTCATAATTGTGTTGCTGGCGCTTATTGGCGTCGCTGTTTACGCAGGGGTGGCTTACTACAAGGTTCAGCAAACCGCCAATGATGTTTATTCCAATGCCGATTCGGCTAGCAAATCAGCCAGCCAGCAAATTAAGGCCAAAAAGCCAATCTCGATCCTACTATTAGGTATCGATACTGGTTCCGATGGTCGCACCGATAAAGGTCGTTCCGACACAATGATGGTCGCGACGATCAATCCGAAAACCAAAAAGACAACTTTAATGAGTATTCCCCGGGATACCTTAGCTTCAATGAAGGCTGATGGCGAAAGCTCGATTCAAAAGATTAACGCCGCCTACCAAATTGGCGGTTCAACCACGGCCAAGAATACCGTTAAAAATTTACTTAACGTGCCAATTAACTATTACTTAACGATTAACATGGGCGGCATGAAGGATCTGGTCAACGCAGTCGGCGGCGTCACCGTCACTAGCAAGTACACCTTTAACTTCAACGGCATCACAATCACTAAAGGCACCCACCACTTAAACGGCAAACAGGCACTCACCTTCGCCCGCATGCGCTATCAGGATCCTTTAGGCGATTACGGCCGGCAATTACGCCAGCAACAAGTGATCAAGGCTGTTGCAAATAAATTGTTATCCGCCAACAGTTTGACCAATTATCAAAAAGTTTTGAACATCGTCAAAAAGAACATTCGAACCGACATTAGTTTTGGCGACATGACGGCCATGGCCAAAAGCTACCGGGCAGCTGGTGACACGATTAAGTCCGATCAACTGCAAGGCCAAGACGCCACGATTAACGGTGGCTCTTACCAAATTGCTTCTACTAAGGAACTTAATCGCGTCTCCAAAAAGTTGCGCAACCAATTAGGGCTGAGCGCGGCCAAGGTGGCCAACAAGGAGGTTTCCATGAATAAAGCGAACCCTTACTTTGATGGCGTCAACTACACCACCTACAATGTGGAAACAGACACCAGCGAAACCGACGCCACCGGCACTGAAGGTACTGAATCTAGTGGGACTAACGAAACTACAGGAACCACAGGAACGCAAGGTAACACCCAGCAGAGCAGCAGTGGTCCTACTGCAACCTGGTCGCAAAATAACAGCGCCAACCAGCAAGGCGCTAACTGGTAGTGCGTTCTACCGGGACATAAAACTGACTAGCAACTGTTTTTCATTGAAAGAAAGTAAATTCAAAAGGCGTCCACCTGACTAAATTAGCCGGGCGGACGCCTTTTTTTGGTGAATTTTATTTGGCAAATGACTGGAAAATCTTGATCCTGCGACCGGTAAACGTCTTATTTGCTGGTTTGGGTCGGGTTTGGAAAAACGGAAGTCTAGTATCCTCCGAGCACTCCCTGGGATCAACATTATTAAGCTTAGCCTGTTTTTTCACATAGGCCTTCATTTGCATGGCGTTCGTAAAACGGTCCTTCATAGTAGTACTCCCATATAAGTGCGCATTTTTTCTTCAACCTTAAGTAGCTTGGCAAAGTGCATCAGCTGAATCAGATTTCTATCTGACCGTTTAACGTAAGCCTGCATGGCATTCCGAATAATTTCATCTTGCGCAATATGTGGTGAACGAATAATATCACATAGTGTTCGCTCAATCCCATAAACCGCTACTCGATTGCCATATTCTGTCTTAACAGTTGTAACGCCAAGCCTTCTTAGAGTTTCAATTTGCCAGTAAGGCCTAATCCTTAATTCTTCAAAATGTGGTGAGTTATAGCCTCTAGGAAAAGTCATTTCTAAAAAGTTTGGTGTTTTATCGGTCAGGTCGTACAGATGCAGTGCTGTCTCCCTACAAAAAATTCCTTTTGTAAACCGTAACTGTGCCAAGGCAAATTCATCCTCAAAAGAGGTTGGATCAATGTACACCCCCGGTCCAACGCGTTCAATTAACCCTTGTTTAACCATTCGACTTAAAATAGAAGAGACGATCCCTTCCAAAAGAGCTTGTTTGGCCGTAAAAATGCCATTGTACTTGGTTAGTAATAATTGCGCCTGGTCGGTTAACACCATTCTTTCACCCTCGTTCTATTGTTCCTTATATACGACATTATATCATATTTAGTTGTACATAAGGAACATACCGTAGCAAAAGAAAAATTTATTTTTAAAAATACCTCCTTAAAGAAAAAGTTAAGAAAGCCCACAATACCGCCGTTCCCTAATCTGCATCTGTTTGCTAAGCTGCTTGTAATCACGGTCATCGAGAAACTTGTAAACCCTTTTCAAATCGACAAGGTTTTCTTTAATGGCCTTCCAATCAGGCTGCTCTAATTCAAAATCGGCCATCGTGCGGGAAAAGTAGCCGTCGTTAGGGACCGGATAACTGATGGTGACCTGATAGTCGCTAGTCATCCGCAATAGTTGCTCACTGCCTTTGCGCAGATTGAAACGCAGCCGGGCCGCCTTGTGCATCGACCGCATTATCGTTTGAGCCTTGGCCCCAACCCGCACCTGTAGGCCAGTTGTAAAAACGAGATCACTCACCGCAGCCGCCACTGGCTGGGCGTTATCAAAATGTTGCCCAACCACCCAGTACAACTCTTTAGTCCTTTCACGACTCAGCGGCACCAACACCAAGCGTCCCATTGTGTAGGGCACCAATCGCGTTTGCCCAGTTGAACGGGCCAGCCGTTTCGAATCGCCGTAGTGAAAGCATTGCTGATTAAAATAACCCATGACTAATTTTTCGACAGTTTCCGGACAGAAATACAGGTGCCCTTCCACCGTGACCACAACGCTATAATACAGCTCCCCCGCGCGTTCCACCGCCGGATTCAGTTCCGCCACTAACATCGCGTTACTGCCTAACTCATTGTGCTGGTGAAAACGCGCCTGCTCGTAATACTGCGCCAAGTTCGTCACGTCAATCAGGTTCGGTAGCTTAGTCATCCCAGCCACCACCCTGCCGCTTAAAATAACAACTGTCTAATTTATTCCCAAAAGTAATCACTAATTTACCCCTCCATAACTGAATTCGCATTCTTTTACGCAATTTGCGAAAAATAATGCCTTTCCAGCATAGCAAATTTGTTAGCGTTAACAAATAAAGGTGGGAAAATTTTAATTTAAAACCGCGATCTTCTAATTCCTATCTCGCGTAATCGTCATTTAGTTGCCACCGTGCTGTTAGAGAATTTAATTAGGCGCCTAACGTTAAACTATGCTCACCCATTTTTCAGGACAGCAATCAATCTAAAAGACTAATTTTGGCAAACAAAAAAGGACCCAAATACAGATCCCACCAAAAAATTAAATTCAATCATTAACCAGCAACGACCACCTTAACCAGCCCTTCAATCCGCAAGCCTTAAAAAGCTTTCCGGCAGCGGCGCCGTTACCATAACTGGCGTAAAACTAAAGGGCAACAACAAACGCATTTTTGCCGAATGTAAAAATAACCGGGAATAGGCCGCGGCCTGGGGATCGTACAACGGATCACCTACCACCGGGTGACCTAGATAACTAAACTGCACCCGAATTTGGTGGGTCCGGCCGGTTTCTAATTGAATCGCTAACAACGATTTGGTCGGTGTTTCTTGCAAAACGCGGTAGTGTGTGACTGCCGTTAGCGCGTCCGGCCCACCAACTTGCCGTTTGCGTTTATCTAACGGATCGCGCCCAATTGGTAAATTGATCGTACCCCTAGCCGGCAAATGCCCGTGAACCCAGGCCCGGTATTGCCGCGTGATTTTCTTACTACTAATCAAACAATTGAGAATCGGCAGCACCACCGGATTTTTTGCAACAACAAGAGCCCCGCTAGTAGCACGATCAATTCGGTGAACCACATAGGCCGGCGACTGCAAATAAGCCGTGACGTGACTCATCAGCGTGCCCTGCTCCTCCGGCCGATTCGGGTGCGTTTTAATCCCCGCCGGCTTGTCCACCACCAATAAGTCGTCATTTTCGTATAAAACGTGCACCAAACTAGCGTCACCACCATGATAATCAGGCCGTGGCGTGCTGAAATCCCCCGCGTAAAAAGTTAGTAGCACATCATCACCCGTTTTTACCGGTGTGTAAACAGATTGATAACGCCCATTTATCCGGACTATGCGCCGAATTCGCAAATAATAACAAATTGTTTTCGGAATCAATAAATCACGACGCAGATACTGCTTTAACCGGTGGCCCGACTGCGCGGCGGTCACGGTACAGTGATACTGCCATTTTTGCATAACATTCTTCCTTCAGTTTTCAGACTACTTTTAGTTTAACCAAAAATAAGGACGCTGCCAAATTGATTTGGGTGTGAAATTAATCTCAGAGCAGTGCAGATTTGTTGATGAATTACACTTATTATGCTATCTTGAAGATACAAAAAACGGGATCTGCACATACAGATCCCTCGCAAAAACCGTTTAAGACGGTTGACATTTTGTATATTTTAACTAATAAAAATTAGTCGTCATACTTCGTCAAAAGTATAGTAGACGGCTATTTTTTATTGTCATTAAGTAGTTTAACAATTGCGATGAGGTATAATTCATTGATGAATGACACTTATTATGCTATATTGAAGATACAAAAAACGGGATCTGCACAAACAGATCCCTCGCAAAAACCGTTTAAGACGGTTGACATTGTATTATTGGACTAAAATAGTCGTTCATACTTGGTCAAAAGTATAGTGGACGGCTATTTTTTATTGTCATTAAGTAGTTTAACAATTGCGATGACTAGGCTGATCAGGGATATTACAAACATCCCAAATCCCAACATTAACGTCAACGCTGCCACTACAGACAACTAGGCACCCCCTTTCCTACTGGATTTTGATCATCACACATAGTGACCATCTCACTTTCAGATTGGATTTGCCAACCGCCTCAACTTCCTTGCTGATGTGATTATAGCATAAGAAATTCAATCAAGATACGAAATAAAATTTAAATTAATAACTCTGTTTAATAGCACAAATTTCCTACTACATAACGGAATAACCTGCGTAAAACGGCCCCTACTTTTTTGCAATTATTGGGCCAAATTAGATTAACCTCTCACTTTTATGCCACCCATAAACTATAGTCGAAGACATTTTCTTGTCTTCGGCTTTCTTTATACCAATTCCGATTAAATACCCACAAATATTCAAAAAGTCTCCCCACCCAATAGCCTTTATCATTGATTTGCCGAACAATACTTGGCCGACATTTTTCATGATTTGCTTGTCACATCTTAAAGTTAGCGTTTACATAGTTATTTTTAATTTTGTTATTCTTAAACCGTTTTCTAGCGCTAGGAAACACAATTCTGCCTTCACGGCAAAGGAGTGTTTCTGTTGACCCAAAAAACTGATTTAGAACAACAAGCCTTTTCCTGCCTCGCCGCCAATCCTGGCATCATTTACGGTGCGCTCAAGGCCGCCGGTATCTATTACTGGCATTCGGAATTCGCCGATTATTACCAAGATAGCGTCCTCGATTACGTCACTGGCTTCGTGGATTACTACCAAAGTGGTAGCCAGCTCAACCGGGAAAGTTACATCTACACCCACATTATTTGGGCAAACAAAAATCGCCGGAATAATTTTAGTAAACAACAAAATTGCTGCGTTTCTAGCGAACTACTGCAACGAACCGAAAAGCCTGACGATATGGCCGAATTTACCACCAAAGAAGCCAGCCAATTCAGTGACCTGATTGCCACAATTCAGGCCGATGACCATTTTAACCTGCTGATGACTAGACTTAGCGAAAATGAGCGCTATTACCTCTGGCGCGCCTACCGAGCCGATAAAAACATGGTCCAAATTGCCAAGGAGTTAGGTATTAATCGCCGCAGTGTTTACCGAATTCGCGATCGAGTTCGGCGCCAGGCTGAAAATCTGTTCAGCGATTAAGGTCACAAATCCGGCCGCTAAATTGTTATTAGTATGTAAGGGTAAAAATGGTGGCCACCTGATTAGATCTTACAAAATATTTAGAGTGCGGAAAAAGTAGTAAAATTGTTTAAATGTGCTCCAAAAGGCAAATTCCTGCGGTTAGCTACAGAAGTCGTCTCGGCCGTTTCACGGCCAATCCGCCTTCTTAGGCTAATCCTCAGAATTTAACCGCCTTTTTCTGCACTCTATAACAGGAGGACAATCTCATGGATGATTGGATTAAAACGAACGTTGAAATTAAGGTCACTGGACCTGACATCGCCAACGAAGCGACACGGGTTTTTCATGACTGCAAAGAAGAAGTAACGCCAGAACAGCTAACTGGTCTTGGCAAAGTTGTTGAGAATCTCTCCGGTCAGCGTGCCAACGCCGCCGTTACCGTTTATTACCGCCGCCACGACTTTCCCGGAATTGAGGAATAGTCCAGCGAACTAGACCGTGTTTGAAAAATAAGTCCCCGGATGCCTTTCCAAACACGCCTAAATTAATGAAATGCGGTTTTAGTCATTGATTTAACGAGTCCCACTGCCAATTAGTGATCACACTGACTATAGGTTAACTGTAGAATTCAGGCGCAAAAATACACGGATTAATCGAAAACTACAGTTAGTCTCGCAGACGATCCCAAAACGGCCTAAGCATTAAGGCGATGCTATTTTTTCTAGGTACACTAGAAAAAATAACCAGCCGCCGTGACTGAAATTTTGCGATTAGCGTAAAATCGATCCTAAAGAATTAAGGAGGTCCCACCTATGAAACAACTTGATATGGAATTTACCAGTGAAAACGGCAAAGAGAAGCATTTGCGAATGAATTACGCTTCCCAGAATCTTGACGAAACAACTGTCAAGACGGCAATGCAGACAATCGCCGAACTAAAAATGTTCGAAATCGATTTTGCCAACCCCTACGCCCACCCAGTTCAGGCCAGCTACACTGAACGCACAGTAACACCAATTTTCAGTGATAAGAAAAAGAGTGAAAAAGCGGACGCGTAAGCTTGTAGTTTAACGCACAACTAGTAGTACAGTAATTACCAATTGGGTTAGTTTTCTTCTAACTAAAGGTTGAAAGTTAAATAGTTACCCAATACCCCAGTCTGCTGGGGTATTTTAATACAAAAATAGACATGAA
>NZ_RHNQ01000025.1 GCF_003946275.1 Loigolactobacillus backii | reverse complement strand
TTAGTCACTTATGAGTCTAACTGTGTTGGACTTTTTTGTTAATTTTTTTGTATTATTACAAACTAGCACCACGCGTATACTATTAAAGCCTTTTTCAAACATGGTCTAGTTTTAAATTGTGGTTGCGTACTTGATCCGGCTATGGTGTAATTAAAAAGGTCAGCCGGTTGTTAGTACGAATTTGCATGGTAATGTATTTCTTGGTGTGTGGTTAGCGCCGCTTAGCCTTTTCTCAATAGTGGTCGAGCTGGCATACTTATTTAATTAATCTTAAAGAACTTTTTTACTGACATAGAGGAGACGTATTTATGGAAGCAACAGAAACAAAACCAATGACGTTTAAGCTCTTTTTAGAATTTATTCGTTTTAACGCTAAGACGGCGAGTGCAATTCCGTTCTTAATTGGATTGCTGTACAGCATTTATTATTTTCAGGAGGTTAATTGGTTAAGTTCCCTGATTTATTTTGTTGCGCAAATGTCAATTGCTTTTTTTGTCACCGGCTTTAATAACGTCCAGGATTATAAATTGGCGGTAGACAAGACTTACCGTGATACGGATAATATTATTGGGCGGGAACACCTATCACCTAAGCACGCACTGCATTTAATGCTTTTTTTTCTGGCGCTTTCTTGCTGTTTAGGTGTTTGGCTAGTATTTCGAACGAATCTATTGATGCTATTTATGGGCGCCATTGGGATTGGGGTTACGATCTTTTATACATACGGTCCAATGCCGTTTTCTCGCTTTCCATTAGGCGAAATTTTAGCGGGTTGTGCCGAGGGCTTTGGCGTTTTCTTCTTAACGGCTTACATCAACGTTGCCCCAACAACCTTAATGGGCTTGTTTGTTAACTGGCCTGAGTTTCAATTAAAAGGGAATTTACTGTCACTATTTATTCTTGTACTGGTTGGTTTGCCCAGTATTTTGGCGGATTCGAACATTATGTTTGCCGATAATATTTGTGATCTTGAGCAAGATCAGCGTAATCATCGCTATACATTACCGTATTACCTTGGTAAAAAAAGGTCGTTAAAACTTTATCCCTTGGTAATTTTAAGTTGTTATGTGACGGCCTCTTTGGCCATTATTTTGGGCCTGTTGCCACCAGAAGAATTAATTATTTTTCTGGTTTTGCCTAAAATCATTCAAAATATTCGGACTTTTGAACGAGTTCAAATTAAAAAAACAACTTTTGAAACAGCAATCCATAATTTAATATTATTTCATAGTATGCAAATTATTGCGCTGGCCATTGCAATTGTACGAACGCAATTATTGAAGTAGGTCTTGTTTGACTATCGAATGCTGACATGCTAGAGTAAATGTGCATATCTTATCAGAGCGTGATTGGTGAATTCTACAGTAGTTATGGCTTATTGCTAGTAGCGTTACACAAGGTAAGTAAGGTGAAGTGTGTAGTGTAACTGGATGCTTTTTCTGACACATTTATTGGATTGGTTAGAAAATGTTCGGTTCTAAACGCGTTTTGAGTGGGAGAAATTTGAATGTCACAAATAAAAATAACTTTGGCGTGCAGTATCTGCGGCTCACGGAATTACCAAGTATCCATGAGCCAGCAGCATATGGCGCGGTTAACTCTGAATAAGTACTGTAAACATTGCAATAAACAGACGTTGCATCAAGAAACGAGGTAAATACGACAATGAGATTAATTCATTTTTTTGGTGATGTTGGGCGGGAAATGAAGGCTGTAAGTTGGCCGACGCGAAAAGAATTACGCCATGATACTGGAACAGTAGTTGGAATGACTGTATTTTTTGCAGCCTTCTTTGCTGTTGTTGATAACGGCCTACAGTGGCTTTTAAATTTATTAGTTTCTAAATAGGCTTAAACTTGATTAAAAGAATAATTATTCTTAGCTAAGCTACTATTACCTTAGTATTTGCGTATGAATTTTGGGTAAATAGTTTTAGTTCAGGATTTATTTAAGCTTACTTGTTTATTTTTAAGTAGGCAAAGTGATAAAATTTTGCTATAATGAATTTACGCGTTACTAAAACTTCGCTAGGCGAGGTTTTTTTATTTTGTTAAAAAAGTCATTCAGATAAAGGAGAAACTAGCATGTCAGAAACAGAGTCAGCATCAAAGCAATGGTACGTTTTGCACACTTATTCCGGTTACGAAAATAAGGTCAAAAGTAACATTGAATCCCGGGCCCAATCAATGGGGATGGAGGATAATATCTTCCGCGTTGTCGTACCTGAACAAGAATCACATGAGATCAAGGATGGTAAGGACAAAGTAACGATGCAGAAGGAATTTCCAGGCTATGTGTTGGTCGAAATGGTTATGACCGACCAGGCTTGGTTCATTGTTCGAAATACACCGGGTGTGACTGGTTTTGTTGGCAGCCACGGTTCTGGTAGTAAGCCAGCGCCACTTTTACCTGATGAAGTTGAACGGATTTTACGCCAGCTTGGCATGAGCGCCCGGCACAGCAACGTCGATTTCGAAGTTGGTGACGTCGTAACGATCGTTGACGGCGCTTTTGCTAAATTGACGGGTAAGATTACGGAAGTTGATAAAGAAAAATTAAAATTAAAAGTTAACATTGATATGTTTGGCCGCGAGACAAGTACTGAACTTGATTACGATCAGGCTGATAAGATCTAAGCTTTTTAAATAAAATGTTTTATAATGAAGTTGGTGCAAAATTTATTTTGTTCCAGCTTTTTTATTAGCAAATATAAGACTAAAAACGTGTGAAAATGATTGTCGTTGGCACATTTTAATTTTGGTGGTGATGAATTATAGTGCAACTCATTATTCTATTAGTGGTCATTCTTTTCGGGGCAGTCCTACTTGTTCTGGCCGATCAATTACACCAGCTGGCTTTACCGAAATACCGGTTACCTGCGCCAAAACAGCTAAAACAAGCACTGGGCTTTACCCGAACGCCAACGATTTTCATTCATGGTTTTCATGGTAATCGTTTTTCTTTTGGGCGTATGTTGGCCCGTTTTAATCGGCAGGGGATCGCGCAAAAGGCCTTAGTAATTCGAGTTAGTTCGGCAGGTCGCGTAAGTGTGCGCGGAAAATTGCCAACTGCTGTAGCCAATCCAACAATTCAACTTTTATTTAGTGATAATGGCGCTTCATTAAAAAAGCAGAGTGATTGGCTGCGCCTTGTGTTGGCCCAGCTTAAACAGAATTACCATGTTGAACAAGTGAATCTAGTTGGTCATTCGATGGGGGCGGTCAGCCTATTTCGTTATTTATTGGCCGCAGGTGGAGATGAGGATCAGCCGACTATTAAAAAGGTGATCACGCTGGCGGGCCCGTTTAATGATTTAGACGTTGGCGAAGATGGGGCCCAGGTTTTTTCTTACGAGTTACGTGGGGATGGGCCAGTTGCTAAGACGCCAGTCTATCAAGCCTTTGAAAAAAACATGTCCTACCTGCCAACTGGAGTTGCTTGGCTAAACATTGCCGGTGATTTATTAGATGGTAGTGATAGCGACGGTTCAGTCTCGGTTGATAGCGCGTTATCGCTGCGTTTTCTACTGGATAAACGAATTGGCCGTTATCGCGAGAGCTTGATTACCGGATTGAAGGCGGCTCATTACCGTTTACATGAAAATCCGCAGGTTGATCAAGCAATTTGTCATTTTCTGTGGCCTGTGAAACGAATAAAGGTGACTAGGGATAAAACTGGCCGCATTGATCACGCGACTTATCAGCGGCTTTTACGTTCTGATTTAGTCTCATTGACGTAGATGATTGTTTGATATTAGCGTTGCTTCTAGCTTAATGGCATGCTATACTGTTTTGGTGCGACCAGTCTTATTTTGGCTGCACGTTAAGTGGGAGGCTAAATATACTAGCCAAAATGACCACATCACGGACTTAAGGAGGTTATGTCTCGTGGCTAAAAACGTTGTTAACGTTGTAAAATTACAGATTCCTGCCGGTAAAGCAACTCCGGCTCCACCAGTTGGTCCAGCATTAGGACAAGCAGGTATTAACATTATGGGCTTCACTAAGGAATTTAACGCACGCACTGCTGATCAAGCAGGCATGTTAATTCCAGTTGTGATCAGTGTTTATGAAGATCGTTCATTCGATTTCGTAACTAAGACCCCACCTGCTGCTGTTTTGCTTAAAAAGGCTGCTGGTGTTGAACACGGTTCTGGCGAACCAAACACGAAAAAGGTCGCTGAAGTTTCTAAAGACCAAGTACGTGAAATCGCTACAACAAAAATGCAAGACCTAAACGCGTCAGATGTTGAATCTGCTATGCGCATGGTTGAAGGTACAGCACGTTCAATGGGCTTTACTGTTAAAGACTAAAGAGTACCGTAAAAGATGCTTAGATTGGTTATAAAATACTAATCAATAGTTCTTAAAACGGGTCCTAATTAAAAACGTACATGTGCGGATTTTCAATGAAAATTGGCTAATCAAGTGGAAGGGATACGCTCCCAGTGACCACATTTGCAAGGAGGAAAAACACAAATGGCTAAAAAGAGTAAAAAGTATACAGCAGCTTTGGAACAAGTTGATATTAACAAAAACTATGACGTAAAAGACGCCGTAGCACTTGTTAAAAAGGTTGACTTTGCCAAGTTCGACGCAACTGTCGAAGTTGCTTATCGTTTAAACGTTGATCCTAAACAAGCTGATCAACAAATTCGTGGTGCCGTTGTTTTACCAAATGGTACTGGTAAAACACAAAAGGTAATCGTCTTTGCCCAAGGCCCACAAGCCGAAGCTGCAAAGGCTGCCGGTGCTGATATTGTCGGTGCCGAGGATCTTGTTAAAAAGATCCAAGACGGCTGGTTAGATTTCGACGTTGCCGTTGCAACACCACCAATGATGGCTCAAGTAGGTCGTCTTGGCCGTGTCTTAGGACCTAAAGGCTTAATGCCTAACCCTAAGACTGGTACTGTAACAATGGACGTAACAAAAGCAGTTAATGACATCAAGGCAGGCCAAGTTGCTTACCGGGTTGACAAAGCTGGAATTGTTCACGCACCAATTGGTAAGGTATCATTTGCTGATGACAAATTATTAGAGAACTTCCAGACATTGCAAGATACAATTATTAAGGCACGTCCCGCTTCAACTAAGGGTACTTATATCCAAAGCTTAGCAGTCACTTCAACTTTTGGACCTGGTGTCCACGTTGATCTTGGTTCTTTTGCTAAGGCTTAATTAAAACTGTTATGAAAATAGAGTTGCGACAAATTCACTTTTGTTGTAACTCTTTTTTATTGTTAATGTGAAATAAAAGGTAGTTTTTGATGATAAAATAAGGCCGGGACAAAAATCCTAGCCTTTTATTATTTCCGAGTATTGCTTTAGAACGTGAACCCAGACTTTTGTCCCACTCTGGGTTGGTATTTTTCTTGATTAGTTTCGGGTTAATTTTATAAAAGGTGCTGAAACAACACGCCTTTCAAAACATTCTTACGGTCAATTCTGGAATATAAGCGTCTTTTACTGAACTTCTTTTCAAAACTAAATTTGACCGGATGACTGGAATATGCTATATTTATAAACGGTTATTATTTCTACCTAAGACTCAGGTGTTTACCTTAAATGCTTATTTATAAGCGGCCCGCCGAGGAGAAAGTTTGTACGGTTTTTAGCAGACTCTCAATCGGCGTTGTGTCCTTAGGCACAGCGTTTTTTATTTAGGAGAAAGCCCCTGGTGGCATTTGGTCACCAAATAATTTCAGGAGGTGAAATACTCGTGAGTGAAGCAGTTATTGCTCAAAAAGCAAAAGTTGTTGATACAGTTACTGATCGCTTTAAAAATGCGGCTTCGGCCGTTATCGTTGATTCTCGTGGCTTAACAGTTGCGCAAGATACTGAGTTACGTAAGCAATTACGTGATGCAGATGTTGAATTACACGTTATCAAAAACACGATTTTACGTCGTGCGGCTGATAAAGCAGGTTTTGAAGGTTTGGATGATACCTTTGTTGGTCCTACAGCAGTTGCCTTTTCAAATGAAGACGTTGTTGCCCCAGCCCGGATCATTGCTAAGTTTGCCGAAACAGCCGACGCTTTGGAAATCAAAGGCGGTTTAATCGAAGGTAAAGTTGCTAGCTTAGACCAAATCACTGATTTGTCCAAGTTACCAGATCGCGATGGCTTATTATCAATGTTGCTTTCTGTCTTACAAGCTCCAGTTCGCAACGTTGCTTACGCAGTTAAAGCAGTTGCTGACGCAAAGCCTGAAGACGGCGCTGATGCTGAATAAAATATTGTTAGGTTAACTGACAATTAGTTTTACGGAAGGATGCTGCTGAACCCAGGCACTTTTTTGCTGGAGTTCAGGTAGTCATCCTCCGAAAATCCAAAGCTTTTGTTAAAAATAAAAGCTAATCAATTATTCCTGAGGAGGAAAACGAACATGGCATTAGATACAGATGCAATCGTTGCACAATTAAAAGACGCAACAATCCTTGAATTAAACGACTTAGTTAAAGCAATTGAAGACGAATTTGGTGTTAGCGCTGCTGCTCCAGTAGCTGCTGCAGGTGCTGCTGGCGGAGACACTGCTGCTGCACAAACTGAATTTGACGTTGAACTTACTTCTGGTGGTTCAGCTAAGATCAAAGCAATCAAAGCAGTTCGTGAAATCACGGGTGCTGGTTTGAAAGACGCTAAAGATATGGTTGATAACGCTCCTACAGTTATCAAAGAAGGCGTTTCTGAAGACGAAGCTAACGAACTTAAGGCTAAGCTTGAAGAAGCCGGCGCTGAAGTTACCGTTAAATAATAAATTAACATTTATTTGAAGGAGACCAAATACGTCTAACTTTGATTGCGATAAGTGATTTAAAAGTTTTGGAGTATGATTTGGTTTACTGTTAAAAGATCTGCCAAGTAATTTTGGGAGGTCTTTTTTGATTAATTCGAAATAAAAACTGGTATTAGTTATTTGTTAATACCAGAAGGTAGATCTAAATTAAAAAAGAACAGCTTTTTACTTAGACGCATCATTAAATGTGAAGAAGTTTAAAGAATAAGAGAATTGTTATTAGCGCGAAAAAAGGGTCGGAATTTTTTTATTTGAACAACTAAACTGATTATGATTTATGATAACTAAACGTTCAGTAAGCTAAAACCCTGTACTATCTCGGTTAACCACAGTACCATTCGGGTAAACGTAGTAATCTAGGCCGTCGTACGAGCCGGCACCTGATTTTTGGTACGCTTCAATGGCCGAGCGGCGTTCGCCACGAATCCAGTAATAGGAGTTGCCGTTGGGGTCGGTCAGCATTTTGTTGTCACCGCTGGCCATGTAGGTCCAAGTTATTGGATCGCTTTGATCGCCGTTGCCAACTTTGGCTACTACGGCGGCTTCGGCCTGCTGGGGGCTACTAATCGTGTTGGTGTTTTGCGTTGCTGGTGTACTTGAGCTACTTGCGGAATAAGCAGAACTAGCGGCATTTGAATTATTATTAACTTTGTTATTAGAACTATCGTTAGCATTATTTTGCATCATGTTTTGTTGTTTTGCCGCGCTCTGCGAATTTTGTGCTGAGCTACTAATTGCTGCGGCCGATTGTGCGGCAGCCGCTGCTTTTCTAGACTCTTTTGAAGCCGCTGTGGCCTCTTTTTTTGCATTACGGGACATTTTTTTGGCGCTACTTATTGATTTTGCTTTGGCACGTGAAGCGCTGTTCATTTTTACGATGCTTTCAGAATGTGAGGCGCTATCCTTGTCCGCCGAGTCATTATGGCCACATGCTGCTAAGGTGAGAGTGGATAGCGTGATGATGCCTAAACTAACCAATTTTTTCATAATTTATTCCTCCAAATAAAATTATTGTTGTTTTTCGCCAAATAACGGTGGTTAACTGAACCGTCGTTGAACGAAAATGGTCTTTGTTCAATCCAAAATCAGTCTTACACGCAGTTCGTTCCCATTTTTGAAGCCTGGTGATTGACCAATTTTGAAAACTATCATTACTAATTTAATAGTAGCATGATTGAATGAAAGGTAAAATAACTATTTTAGGTGATAAGATAAATTCAAGTTTGTTTGCCGGATATTTAAAATAGAGCCACTTACGAAAGTAGCTTTAGTTTAGTGGTGCATTCTAAATGCATTCGGCAGATAAATTAGTAGCAACGCGTTAAAACACAATCATCTTATTTCGCAATACAGGTAATCTTAATTGCTAAAGTAGTTGTTGTGCGAAGCATTCGTTACTTTGGCTTACTACGCAAAACTTAACTGGTTTTTAGTTAAACTACAAGCGGGTTTGTTGAAAACTAGCGAACTTATTGCGATAATAGATGCATGACAAGAAGGAGCGGGTGGATTAGGTTTGAAGAAACTTAGAGTACTTTTTCGGCGTGTATTAGCATTTATCGAGAAGCGATTAACTATTTTAAAATCACTGTTTGTTTTATCAATGTTAGTATTCGTTATTTTTGAGATTGGTAACATCAGCCGGCAGTTAAATGGTCGCCAACTACGAGCAAGTCTGGCCACGCAAGATCCAGGCACACTTTTATTAATGTTAGTTGCTGGTTTTGTGGCTGTTTTGCCCATGCTAAATTATGATTTTACCATTGTCCAATTTCTACCAGGCGAATATAAAAAGCGGTATATCGTTAAATCTGGTTGGATTGTCAATACCTTTACGAATATTGCGGGCTTTGGTGGCTTTTTAGGGGCAACTTTACGGGCTAATTTTTATAGTAAACAGGCAACCCACAAGCAGGTTGTGTTTGCTATCTCAAAAATTGCTTTATTCCTACTATCTGGTTTGTCGTTATTATGTCTGGTTTCACTAGGCTTAATTTTTGGGTTTAATGTAGGCTCAGTCTATGGTCATTATTGGATTTGGTTAGTTGGTGGTGGGCTTTATTTTCCATTGTTGATGCTAGTCACTCATTTGCGGGATTCTAAGTTCTTTGCTGATTTACCACTCCGGCGTGAGCTACGTTTGACGATTGGCTCAAGTTTTGAATGGGGTTTTTGTGTACTCTTCTTTGTCTTTATTGGTTACTTACTTAAGGTTCCGGTCAATTTACCTAATGTGGTTCCCTTATTTGCGATTGCTTCGGTGATTGGCGTTGTTTCCATGCTACCTGGTGGTTTGGGAACTTTTGATGTTTTTATGATTATCGGGTTGGGCTTTATCGGCGTTGATCGTTCGACGGCAGTTATTTGGCTCTTATTCTACCGTCTGTTTTACTATATTTTTCCGTTTTTAGTGGGTGTTTTTCTTTTTATTCAGGATGCTGGACAACGACTGAACACCTTTTTGCAGGGATTGCCAAAATTAGTACTCCAGAAGACAGCCCACGGTATTTTAGTGATCTTCCTATATTTCTCTGGCGTAATGCTCTTAATTCTTTCGACGGTACCTAATTTTGCGCTAAATAACCGTTTATTTGCTCGTCTTTACCCGTATACCTTTGTTTTCTTAGATCAGGTTACGAATATCATTATGGCTTTCTTACTACTGGGATTTGCGCGGGGGATTGCGGCTAAGGTACAACGTGCCTACTATCCAACTTTGATTTTACTGGTAGTTGCGATTCTTAACACGTTGTGGCGTGATTTTTCATGGAAAATGGCGCTATTACTTGGCGTGATCTTAATCGCAACGATTTTTAGCAAGCATGAGTTATACCGTGAAAAAATGGCTTTGTCGTGGGGAAGTACTCTATTTGATTGGGTTTTATTTGCTGGATCCTTCATTGTTTACACAATTGTTGGGGTTTATAATCTGCCTCAATCGCCGCACCACGTTCACAAGGTACCAACCGCGTTATTTTTCCCGTCGGAACGTTTGTGGATCACTGGTTTTATTGGCATGCTGATTGCGGCCTTAGCGTTATTGGTTATTTATCAGTATTTAACTTATTCCCGGCGCCAACTGGCCGCGGCTTTTGATGAACAGCGTGTTCATCAGTTGATTAAAAAATTTGGTGGTAACGAGGTTTCGCACTTGGCTTATTTACGCGATAAGGAGCTTTATTTCTACCAAGTTGATGGTGAAGATCAAGTCATGTTCATGTACCAGCAAAAGGCCAATCGACTGATTGTTATGGGGGAGCCAGTCGGTAATCCCCAAGTGTTAACTACCGCTATTGAAAAGTTTATGGATGATGCGGATAGTCTCGGTTTTAGCCTCGTATTTTACGAAATTTCTAGTGAACTAACGATGCAATTACATGAGATTGGGTACGACTTCATTAAGATTGGTGAAGAAGGCTACGTTCGGTTGGCGGACTTTTCGTTAAGTGGTAAAAAGCGTAAGGCCGAGCGTACTTTGATGAACAAATTCAATCGCGAAGGCTATCAATTCCAACTGATTCAACCACCGTACACGGCCGAGCAATTCGCGAAACTACGCCGAATTTCTGATAGCTGGCTGGATGGACGGCATGAAGAAGGCTTTTCTTTAGGCTTTTTTGATGAATATTATCTGAATCGCACGCCAATCGCGGTAATTAGTGATAAGAATGGTCAGTGGGTCGCCTTCGCCAATTTGATGCCAATGAGTAACGGTGTTCTTTCGATTGATTTAATGCGCCATTTGAAGTCGGCGCCTTCAGGAATAATGGATGAGGTTTTCATTCATTTATTTCAAGAGGGTCAGGCACAAGATTATCAATCGTTTGACCTTGGGAACGCGCCACTTGCGAACGTTGGCGTTTCTAAGTACAGCTTTATTCAAGAACGACTAGCACACCTGGTTTACGAGTACGGCTACCGTTTTTATGGGTTCCAAGGCCTGCGTGCTTATAAAAATAAGTACGTGACCCAGTGGATACCCAAATACATTGCTTACAGTAAACACAGTTCTATTTTGTTTGTCCTGTTACAGATTATGTTGGTGGTTAATCAGAAGGTTAAGGCGCCCAAACACCGTCATTTATTGCTTATTCCACGCTTTTTACGGGTAGAACAACGCAAGGGACCAGATGAAACGTTGGCCGATTTGCGTAGTGGCCTGGGCAAGCATTTACCGCGAAAATCGCGTGATAAAACACAATAGTTGCTTTTTAGGTGTTAAAAATCGTAGACTGAAATTACGGTGAAAGTGTTTAAGAAAGCTCAATCTTATGAGATAGCGCTGAGGTTCAAATACAGTTACGGTAATTTAGGAGCAAACTTCACAACTAAGCAAATTGGTTGTATTCAATAATAAATTGCGTACAATATAATTTGTGAGGTATTAAAAAAGCAAAGGAGTGTTGGTTGATGAAATTAACAATTACGGATGCAGCAAAGCAGAAATTGGCAAATTATTTAGGCGCCGATAAGAAATTGATTCTTGATTTGGATGATGGTGTCGGCAAATATTCAAAGCTTGGCTCGTGCGCACTTAATCTGAGCTACCGGTTATTAGTTGTTGATCAGGACGAAGCGATTGGTGACGAGTACGGTGGAACAATTGATAGTACTGTCGGCCCAATTAACATCAAACCATATTCCAAAACCTATTTAGATGAAAATATGAAATTGGACGTTAATCCGCGCCTGAACACGCTAAGTTTATCTAGTGAAAGTGAACAAATGGATCCTAACGTTAATATTGTTGATATTAGCGCTGAATTGAACGTTTAATTTATCGAGTGGTGGAAAAGGTACAGGAAGTTGCTCTTTCAAGTATTTTTCACCCAGGTTAAGCAGAAAAATACCGACAAAAATAAATTTTTCTGACTAGGCCTAATCGATTAACGAATTAAATAAAATAATCATAAAAAGCAGTACTGCAAAAGAAGAAGCGTCCGATATTATTAGACAGTTAAGTCTAATGGTGTAGGACGCTTCAAAGTTGCAGTACTGCTTTTGTGTTATCTTTTAGTCTTTTGGTTTTGGTTCTTTTGGTGCACCGACTGAATAATCGTCGTCTTTCATGGCCTCAACTTGGCCGAGGCGGTAACCATTACCAACTTGCGAGAAGAAGTCGTGGTTAGCTGTGGAAGTTGAAATTCCGTTCATGACGATCGGGTTGACGTCGGCCTCTGTGTCAGGAAAAAGCGCCGACTGGCCTAGATTCATCAACGCTTTATTGGCGTTATAACGCACAAAGGTCAAAACGTCTTCGGTCCAACCAACTTGATCGTAAAGTAAATGGGTGTATTTCTCTTCATTAGCGTAAAGTTTATACATGAAGTCGTATAACCAATCGCGCATACTATCTTGTTCATTTTTGGAAAGTTGGTTGAAACCTAACTGGAATTTGTAACCAATGTAGGTGCCGTGAACTGATTCGTCCCGCAGAATTAATTTAATAATTTCGGCCACGTTGGCTAATTTATTATTGCCCAGATAAAATAGTGGGGTGTAGAAACCAGAGTAAAAGAGGCACGTTTCAAGGAAGACGTTGGCCACTTTTTTCTTCAAAGGATCAACGGTGGTATCACGATAAATGTCGTAGATCCAAGAAGCCTTATTTTGTAAGTATTCTTCGGTGTCACTCCAGTCGAAAATTTCGCTAATTTGGTCAGGTGTATTCAAGGTTGAAAAAATAGTTGAATAACTCTTAGCGTGGACTGATTCCATAAACTGGATGTTATTTAAAACGGCTGTTTCATGGGGTGTCCGCACATCTTGGCGCAAGGCAGCTAAGCCATCTTGTGATTGCAAAGTGTCTAAAAGCGTCAAACCGCCAAAAACGTGGCCAACAAGCCATTGGTGGGTATCATCTAAGGTGCGCCAGTCATCTAAATCGTTGGAAACGGGAATTCGGGTGTCTAACCAAAATTGTTCGGTTAATTTTTCCCAAGTTGCTTTATCAATTGCATCGGAAACGGCATTCCAGTTAATTGCGTCATATCTTTCCGTCATGTGAAACTTCCTTTCCATCTGTCGCGGAGTAGATTAGTTACTCTAAAAAGAATAGGGACAAACGGCGTTGCCACCATTTTTTGTCCCTATTACTTGTCTGTCAAACCAGTGTCATTGTAGCTAAATTACGCAGCTTTCGCAAGCATTAGAGCCAATCTCATCTTCATCATCGGTGTAGGTCCGAATGTAATAAATTGACTTGATACCCTTGTTATAAGCGTAATTACGCAAAATATTAAGGTCGCGGGTGGTCATTTTATTCGTGTCACCATTTTTCCATTCGTAAAGCCCTTCAGGAATGGTGGAGCGCATAAAGAGCGTCATGCTCATGCCTTGATCAACGTGCTGTTGGGCAGTAGCGTAAATATCAATCACGTGGCGCATGTCCATATCGTAGGCCGATGAATAGTAAGGCATTGTGTCGTTAGAAAGGTAAGGCGCTGGGTAATAAATCGTGCCAATTTTCTTTTCCTGACGATCCTCAATTCGGTTAACGATTGGCTGTAAGCTAGCCGATGTGTCGTTAATGTAAGAAATCGAGCCGTTTGGTGCAACGGCCATTCGATTCTGGTGGTATAAACCATCTTTCATGACAGCTGCTTTTAGTGCTTGCCAATCAGCCTTGGATGGAATAAAAATATCTTTGAAAAGTTCCTGAACCTTTGCTGTCTTTGGCTGCCAATCTTGGTTGACGTACTTATCAAAATAGCTGCCATCAGCGTATTTGCTGTTTTCAAAGTTAACGAAGGTTTCGTGACGTTCCCGGGCAATTTCGTTGGAAGCTTTCAAGGTCCAGTAGTTCAATAGAAGGAAATAGATGTTGGTGAAGTCAAGGCTTTCTTGATCGCCGTACATCATGTGCTCCTTGGCAAAGTAGCTGTGCAGGCCCATTGCCCCTAAACCAATTGTGTGCGCCTTATGGTTACCATTTTGAATGGATGGAACAACGTCAATGTTTGAATTGTCAGTGACAAAAGTTAGGGCGCGAACCATGGTTTCAACGGAGTGGCCAAAGTCTTTTGCGTGCATCAAATTCGGGATGTTCGTTGAACCTAAGTTACAGCTAATGTCCGTTCCCAATTGATCGTAATTCTGTTCATTATTAACTTTTGAAGGGGTCTGAACTTGTAAAACTTCGGAACACAAATTACTCATGATAATTTTACCGTCAATTGGGTTAGCCCGGTTGGCCGTATCAACGTTGACGATGTAAGGATAACCGGATTCCTGTTGTAATTTACTGATTTCATTTTCCAGGTCACGAGCCTTAATTTTCTTATGCCGAATATCAGGGTTGGCGACCATTTTATCGTATTCTTTGGTGATATCAACGTAAGAAAATGGCTTGCCGTAAATTCGTTCAACGTCGTAGGGGCTAAACAAGTACATGTCAGCGTCCTTACGCGCCAATTCGTAAAATTTATCCGGCACAACTAAGCCCAGTGATAACGTCTTTAAACGATACTTTTCGTCGGCATTTTCTTTTTTAGCACCAAGAAAAGCGATTACGTCTGGGTGGAAGGCGTTTAGGTAAACGACTCCGGCACCTTGGCGCTGGCCTAATTGGTTAGAATAACTGAATGAATCCTCTAATAATTTCATGACCGGTAAAACGCCAGAAGCGGCACCTTCAACGTGCTTGATTGGATCGCCGGCCGCGCGTAGGTTGGTCAAAGTAATCCCAACACCGCCACCAATGCGAGAAAGTTGCAGGGCCGAGTTAATTGTTCGGCCGATTGAATTCATGTCGTCCGTAGTTTGGAGCAAGAAACAAGAAACCAATTCGCCACGACGAGCACGGCCGGCATTCAAAAAGCTGGGTGTTGCGGGTTGGTAGCGCTGGTGGATCATTTCATCGGCAATATCATGAGCCAATTTCTCATCACCAGCAGCGAAGTAGAGGGCGTTAAATAAAACCCGATCCTGAAAGCTTTCAAGGTAATATTCGCCGTCGTTAGTTTTTAAGGCGTACTGGGCGTAAAATTTATAAGCGGCCATGAATGACTTGAACTTAAAATTGGCGTCCTCCAAGTAATTGTGTAATTGATCAATGAAGTCGGCGGAGTAGTCGGCCAAGAAGGGCTTTTCTAGATATTGATGGTCGACTAAGAAGGAGATCTTAGCTTGAAAATTAGGGAAGACTTTAGTGTTTGGCACGACATTTTCACTTAAAAAGGCCTTTAAAGCTTCTTTATCCTTATTCAACGGGATTTGGCCGTCAACGGGGATGTTAATTTCATTATTTAAAGCGTAGTAAGAAACACTTTGCGGATCAATTGTTTTTAAAGACATTTGGACACCACTTTCTTAATGATCGATAGGGATTGAGCAAAAAATAGTTGGTTGTAAACCTGCTGGGAAAGTACTTCTAGTTAGTACTTTCCTGACTAGTTTAGTGGAAACGTGTTTGAAAAGGCTAATCCTCAGAATCTAACCGTCTTTTCAAACACTCTGAGCAAAAAATAAAAGGCACCCGGCGTTCCCGCAAGTGGTGCGAGAAACGTTGTGTCTTATGGTTTACGACGTTGCTAAGTTGGTTACTTATTGGAATCTGGTGCTATTATGATGTTTAAGCGGTAAAATGGCGTAAGCATAAGCGTTTGACCGCCACTTTTATCACTTTAAACTGCTAATTGGCGTAATTGGTCGGGGCGGAAGCCGGTGAAGCTGATGTCTGATGCTTCAATCACTGGTGTTGCTTGAAAGCCCTTTTCCCGCAGATAGTCGACGTATTCTGGTTCTTGATCAATATTGTGTTCTGTAAAAGGAATATTGTGCGAATTGAGGAAGCGTTCAGTCATCTTGCACTGCATGCAACCATTTTTTGTGTAAACTGTTAAGTTATTCATGTGGTTCACCTTTCTCTCTGGTACTTTTTGTTTATGTTCTTAGTATAACCAGTCACTTACAATAAATCAACAAAAAACACTATATTCGGTAGCTAAATTTAAAATAGCTACTAGATATAGTGTTGGCCGGAACTTCTGGCGATTCATGGTACAATTAGTTTACCACAAGCCATTTCGTTTGAGTATGTTTTGGGGGTCAAAAATGGTCGTTAGGTTGTCAATTTTGAGTCCAAAAGGGCGGCGACGTAGGCCTGATTCCTAAAAATAAAAATTTAATAAATTAATTATAGCTCCGGGGGAATTTAATCATGACAAATTATTATTATTCAGAAAATCCTGATGTGGTTCACGAAAAAAAAGATTGGTCGTTTACGTTGCGAGGCCACGAATTTCATTTTGTAACTGATAATGGTGTGTTTTCAAAACGAACCGTTGATTTCGGGACACGCACCTTACTAGAAGCGTTTAGTTTTACTGACTTGCCTGCAGGTGATTTACTGGATGTGGGTGCCGGTTACGGCCCAATTGGGTTAGCGTTGGCCAAAGAGGCTCCTGAACGCCAAGTTGATCTGGTGGACGTCAATGAGCTGGCTTTATCATTGGCCCGGGAAAATGCCGCAAATAATCACGTGGCTAACGTTGCTATTTTCACTTCTGATCAATACGCAGCTGTAGAGAAGCAGTACGCGGCTATTTTATCCAATCCGCCGGTCCGGGCTGGTAAACAAGTCGTGACGGGGATTTTAGTTGGCGCCAAGGATCACTTACTGCCAGGGGGAACGTTAACGATTGTTTTACAGAAAAAACAGGGTGCACCTTCCGCCCAAAAAACGATGCAAGAAACCTTTGGCAACGCAACAATCGTGAAGAAAAATAAAGGTTACTATATTATTCAAAGTGTTAAGCAAGTATGAGTGCGCTTTAGTCCCCAAGGAAGCAAGATTATGGTACACTGAAATTAAGCATTACTGGATACTTTACTAGATCGGTTGGAAATTATTTTTCGGACTGATTCTGGTGGAAATGAAACGTGACTAAAAAGGCAACTCCTTGTGCTTAGCTACGATCGCCAAACGATACGCGAAGCGGATCGTTTGGTGGTCTAGGCTAATGCTCAGGGGCTGAACGCCTTTTTAGGCACTCTCTCTAATAAGGAGGCTGACTTTATGAAAACTGGTAGCAAAATTTTACTTGGTATTGGTATTACGACAACGCTTGCCGCAACCGGCGCCTATTTAGCAGCGGATGCCATTGTCGAACAAATTCAAACCCGTAGAAATCGGTATAAAGTGAAAACGTTCGTGCGGGACAACCTTAAGGGCAACGAGCGGATACTTGACCTCGTTGATCGAATTGACAACGATGATCTCAATCACTTGGTTAATGCGGTTGAAAAGTTAAGCAAAGTTCGCAATAAGGCTGGTGTGTACGTTGGCTCAGCAGGCAACGCAGCTAATGAATTGACTGCAACGTTGAAAGATTGGCTACACGAATACCGGCATTAAAATAATGGGCTCCCGAAAAGCTAATTGCTGCGGGAGCTCTTTTTGTCCCGTGCTTTAATGATCGCGGTGGCCCTAATCAGCGTTTATTTATCGTAGCAACTTTGTTTTGAAAGGAAGTTAAAAATGCGTTATCTAGATTTTAAGGGCGAGCGCTTGCCCGTCATTGGGATGGGAACTTGGCACATGGGCGACGATCCGAATAAACGCGGCGGAGAAATTCAGGCGCTGCGTTACGGCCTTGAGCACGGTAGCAATCTCATTGATACCGCGGAAATGTATGGGGACGGTCGTTCCGAAGAATTGGTCGGTGCGGCTATTAAGCCGTATACCCGGGAAAAATTATTTTTGGTTTCAAAATTCTATCCGCAAAACGCATCAATCAAGCGGATGAAGCAGAGTTTAACCGCCAGTTTGAAACGACTGCAAACGGACTACCTCGACCTTTATTTACTTCATTGGCGGGGGCAAGTTCCGTTAAAGGAAACAATTACCGGGCTGCGTCAATTACAGCAAGCGGGCAAGATTCGGCATTGGGGTGTCTCTAACTTTGATACAGCTGATATGTTAGAATTGTTTCAAGAAACTAACGGTGCGGACGTTTTTGCCAATGAAGATTTGTATAATTTGGCGGACCGCGGCGTGGAATACGATTTATTACCTTGGCAACTGAAAAATGGGGTTCCTTTTATTGCCTACTCGCCGATTGCCCAGGGGGATAGTCGAGGCCAGCAATTGACGGCTAATCCTGTGATTCAAAAAATTGCTAAGGCACACCAAATTACGTCGATGCAGCTTTTATTAGCGTGGACGATTCGGCAACCACAGCTGCTTGCGATTCCCCAAACTAGTCAGTGGAAACACATGCAGGCTAATTTGGCGGCGGCTGATGTCACGTTAACGCCGGCAGAAATAGTGCAGATTGACGCAGCCTTTCCGGCACCGACTAAAAAGCGGCCCTTGGCGATTATTTAATTAATAGTAGGAATGGAGTTAGGAATTTGGTATTTGAGCAAACTGAAAAAGAATTTTATATGCGTGAGGCCTTATTTGAAGCAAAAACGGCGGCCTTGATCGGTGAAGTGCCGATTGGGGCCGTTATTGTTTACCGCGGTGAAATTATTGGCCGTGGTCATAATTTGCGGGAACACAGCCAGGACGCAACGACCCACGCCGAAATTTTGGCGATTCAGGAGGCCTGCGCCACAATTCATAGTTGGCGTTTGGAGGATGCAGCAATTTTTGTCACCTTAGAACCTTGTCCGATGTGCAGCGGGGCAATTATTAATTCGCGCTTAAGTGAAGTCTATTACGGTGCCCCTGACCCAAAGGCAGGTACGGCGGGCACTTTCATGAATTTACTAACGGACGAGCGCTTTAACCACCAAGCTGAAGTGGAAGCCGGCGTTTTAGCAGATGACGCGGCGGGATTATTGCAGCAATTTTTCCGCCAAATTAGGGCTAAACGAAAGGCTAAAAAGAAGCAGAAGACAGAAAAACAGTCGTAGTTTGGCCGCCGAGCAATTCGGTAATCAAACTACGACTGTTTTCTGCGATTAAATATGCTTAAATCTTGTTGGCGTTGGTCACTTTTTGTCAATGATATTAAATTCGTGCTAGGGCTTACGGCCCTCGCTACAGGGTTAGTAATCAACACTCTGAATGGCCTCGTTTTCACCTAGTAGGCTCATCAAGCTGGCCACTTTGTAGTGAGGGGGTAGTTTGACGGCCAGGCTAATTTCGACTAGGTGGTGGCGTTGGCGTTCAATATGAAGGTTTAGCAATTCAATATTGTGTTGCTGTAACATTTTTTCCAAATTATTGATTGCTTCTGGTTGGTCCAACATTTCCAGTGAAAGTTGTTCGGCCACTGCATTGGGCAAAAATCGAAGCTGTTTGTGGAGTAAGATCTGAATGAGCAGCACTAAAAGTGTGGCGGAGATACCAACAACGTACAGGCGGGCACCAATGGCCATGCCGACTGCCGCGGTGGTCCAAATTCCGGCTGCGGTGGTGAGGCCGTTAATGCCTTGACGGCGAACTAAGATTGTTCCGGCACCTAAAAAACTAATCCCGCTGACAATTTGGGCGGCAATTCGGGAAGGGTCCAAGACGACATTTTTAACGTTAAGGACGTCAAAAAAACCATCTTTGGAAACAATCATGATCAAGGCGGCTCCTAACGCAACAATCATGTGGGTGCGGATACCGGCCTCTTTTAAACGATTTTTACGTTCATAGCCGATGGCAAAGCCGCACAATGCCGCCAGGATTAAACGTAGAACTAATTCTAACTGAGCAATAATAAATGCTTGCAAAACGATCACACCCTAACTCTAAACGATACTTATAGTATAGTTTAAAGCGCTATCAAATGATATTAAGGACCTTTAATTTAGTCGATTTTAATCTTTTTTGATGATTATTCCGAAAAGTTTCACTTATTTTGGTACCAGAGCAGGTGCGCGCCGATGGGGTTGAAACGGCTTAGATAACAAACAGATGACAATATTACAATAAAAGGCCATTTTGTAACGTAACTGCTATTTACATGTTACAGAGCCCTGCTATACTTACGCCTGTTGAATGCATTTCGGTACCAATGGAATGCAAAGCAGAATTTCGTAATCAAATTTTGAAGTCAATCATAAATTAGGAGTGATTTTTATTTTATTAAGTAAACGTCTAAAAATGGTATTACTCACAACAGCCGGTGCCGCTGGTATCTTGATCGGTGGCGCTAAGGTCGCTGATGCAGCAGTCATTACTGCTAAGGTTGGCGACACGGTTTCTGATCTTGCCGAAGATTACAACACAACAATCGATTCAATTGAAACAGCTAATAACATCAATAAAACCACGCATTTAATCTATGCCGGTCAAAAATATAATATTCCAAGTAGTGCAGTTGCATCTACGGCAGCCGCTGCTCAGCCAAGTGCTGTTCAACAGCCTGCTAGTGCAGCACCAGTTTCACAGGCTGCACCAGTCAGTTCAGTTGCGCCTGCTGCTTCAGTGGCACCTGTCTCATCTGCAGCGCCAGTATCAGCCGTTGCAGCTTCTTCAGTTGCGCCAGTTAGTAGCGTTGCAGCTGTCAGTTCGGTTGCGCCAGTAAGCAGTACTGCACCAGTTAGTTCCGTTGCCCCAGTAAGCAGCGCAACGCCTGTTAGCTCAACTGCTCCTGTCAGTTCTGTTGCCCCAGCAAGCAGTACGGCCCCAGTTGGTTCAACTGCGCCAGTCTCATCTGCAGCGCCAGTTTCACAGGCTTCTAGTGTAGCTGCAACTAGTGCTGCTTCTGCCGTATCGGCTCCAGTAAGCACACAATCGACATACACTGCACCACAAGCACAGGCAACACAAAACACACAATCAACTGCTAGTTCAGCAACTAGTACTAATAACGCCGCTACTTCAACAAGTAGCTCCGAAGCTGCCGCTAAAGCTTGGATTGCTAACAAGGAATCTGGCGGTAATTATTCAGCAACTAACGGTCAGTATATCGGTAAGTATCAATTAAGTTCTTCATATTTAAATGGTGATTATTCGGCATCAAACCAAGAAGCTGTTGCTAACTCTTACGTCACTTCAACTTACGGTAGCTGGAGTAAGGCACAGTCATTCTGGGAAGCAAATGGTTGGTATTAATATTAATAAGTAAATTATTTTAAAAAGGCCAAGTCTTGACTTGGCCTTTTTTTTGTGGTGTTCATGCTAAAAAATCCATGGCGTTGGACAAAAACCACTACCAAGGTCGTTTTGGTTGGCTGTCAAAAAGATTTCTGATTTTTCAGGTCTAGCACTAGCTTTTTTCGGAATAGTTTTGTATAATAATAGTTGCCGAAAGGCCTTGAGACAATGTTGCGCTTACGAATCGTGTCAGATTCGGAAGAAAGCAGCACTAAGTAGGATGTGGCATGTGTCTCTTGTTTTTTTGATGATAAACAAGCTCTTAGTTGAAAGTGACTAAGAGCTTTTAATTTGTGCTTAATTATAGCGGTGGAATTATTTTTTGAGATTATTTTGGCCAGCGTCTTTACTGTCAATCTGGTAAAAGGATGGCCATTTTGGCATTAGTTGCCACGTGGCGGAGGTCGTTTTACTTGGCTGATTAAGCTATACTAAAGACTGGTTCGATGATTGCTTTTTCAAACGCAGTACACTTGAATGGCTAGGAAAAAGCTAGTAAAATTATTTTTCAAACGCAATCCGGCTTGCCTGCCACCTAAAATTTTTAGAATGTTGTTTGAACTACTATTATTTGATCACTGAAATAAACTAACAAAATGATTAATTGGTGTCTGAAAGAATCATGAAAGGAGGACGTTAATTTGGCCTATCAAGCTTTATACCGTACTTGGCGGCCGCAGAAATTTGCGGATATTGTCGGGCAGGAGACGATTACGAAAACGTTGCGCAATGCGTTAATTGCTCAGCAGACTAGTCACGCTTATTTATTTACTGGTCCGCGGGGGACTGGTAAAACGTCGGCGGCAAAGATTTTGGCTAAGGCCATTAATTGTCCTAATTTGAAGAATGGCGAGCCTTGCAATGAATGTGAAACTTGTAAGGCGATTACGGCCGGTACGCTAAACGACGTCATTGAAATTGATGCGGCGTCGAATAATGGTGTTGACGAAATTCGCGATATTCGGGACAAGGCGAAATATGCGCCGACTGCGGCCAAATATAAAGTTTATATTATTGATGAAGTCCACATGTTGTCCACGGGCGCTTTTAATGCTTTACTGAAAACATTGGAGGAGCCGCCGGAACACGTTTTGTTCATTTTGGCGACAACTGAGCCGCATAAGGTACCGTTGACGATTATTTCCCGGACTCAGCGTTTTGATTTTCGGCGGATTAATAGCCAGGATATTTATCAGCGGATGGTGTACATTTTGCAGGAAAAAGAAGTCACTTTTGAGCCGGAAGCTTTGAAGGCCATCGCGAAGGCTGCAGAAGGTGGCATGCGGGATGCGCTGAGTATTTTGGATCAGGTTTTGTCCTTTAGTGATAATCACGTGACGTTGGACAATGCGTTGCAGGTGACTGGCAGTACAACACGGGCGCTGTTGGCTGATTACATGCAAACAATTCAGGATCAGGCAACGGCTAAGGCACTGGAAATTTTGCAGCAGTTGTTGGCTGCGGGCAAAGATGCCAGCCGCTTTATTGAAGATTTAATCGAATATAGTCGCGACTTGCTCCTTTACCAAAAAGCGCCGGAAATGGTGACTGAAATTGAAATGGGCAGCGTGGATGATCATTTTAAGGCGTTAAGTCAGAGCTTGGCGGCGACTACCTTATATGAAGTAATTGATATTTTAAATGATATGCAGCAGCAATTGCGCTTTACTAACCACCCAGATATCTACCTGGAAGTGGTTACCGTGAAATTGACCCAGCTTAAGGTGGCGGCGGTCACAGCCCAAGTGGATCAGCCAGAGGTGCAATCAAAGGCGACTTCACAGGCTGCACCAGAGGCAACGGTGGCGGCGTTACAGGCGCAAGTTAAGCAATTAACTCAGGCGGTCGATCAGTTGCAGTCAAGTGAAGGTCAGGCTGCACCAGTTGCAGCGACACCGCGGCCGGTGAAACGGACGACTACTCCGGCGCGGCACGCCAATCCAGCGGCCGTTTACCCAGTACTCGACCACGCAACAAAGGAAAATTTACAGCAGTTAAAGGGCGTTTGGCAAGATCTATTACAAACACTGTCCGTGCAGTACCGTGCCTTAATGCACGCTTCAGAGCCAGTGGCGGCCAGTCATGACGGCGTCGTTGTGTCCTTTGATAACGACTTTTTATTGGAACGAGCCAGCAATAACCCAGAAATGGTTGATGGCTTAGAAAACGGCCTGGATCGGCTGGTAGGCTATACACCTAAAATTATTTTTGTCCCTCAAGATGATTGGCCGAAAGTCCGCCAAGCCTACATTGAAGAGCACCATCGCGGTAAACAACCCAAGGCGGACGAAAAGCCACAAGTGACCCCAGTTGTTGAAAAGGCGACAGAATTGTTTGGTTCTGCTAATATTGAAGTTAAGGATGATTAGAGTGTTTGAAAAAGCGGTTAGATTCTGAGGATTAGCCTAAACAGACGAATTATCTGTGAAACAGATGATTTGGCTGTTGTAGCTAACCGCAGGAATCTGCTTTTTCAAACACGTTTCCACTAAAATAGTCAGGTGAATACTAGTAAAGACAGTTCGCAAACGCGGCCTAGGTTTCTTACACTATTTACTTAGCCCAAACGTGCCTAAAAAGGCAGGTTCCTGTGCTTAGCCTAGATTACCAAATAATTTATTTCATAAATTTTTCGATAATCTAGGCTAATGCGTGGAACCTGAGCGACTTTTGCGACACTCTTGATAAACTTGAAAGGATTGATTGATAAAATGATGCGTGGAATGGGTAATATGCAAGGTATGATGAAAAAGATGCAGAAAATGCAGAAGGAAATGGAACAGGCACAGAATGATTTAAACGGCACTGCTTTTACAGGTAAGGCCAGTGATGACGCGGTTGTCGTTACTTTTACTGGTGATAAGCAAATGACTGATATTTCGATTAAGCCTGAGGCCATTGATCCTGACGATCCTGATATGTTGCAGGATTTGATCATTATGGCCGTTAACAATGCAATGAACGAGATTGATACTAAGACGCAAGCTACCATGGGTAAATATAGCAAAGGTATGAATATTCCTGGAATGTAGTTATTGTGCGTGAAGAAGCGTGATCATATTTTGAGAATTAGGTTAACGGGTTACTTTTACTGGGCAACGGCTGAGACGACTGTTGTAATTAATTTTCAGAATCTGAACGCTTTTTTGGATGTGTTACCTATTTAGCAGAAGAGAGGACGAGGGCATGCAATATCCAGAACCGATTGCAAAATTGATTGAAAGCTACATGAAGTTGCCTGGTATCGGTAATAAAACGGCGACGCGGCTAGCTTTTTACACAATTGATATGCATAAAGATGATGTGACTGATTTTGCCAAGGCGCTGATTTCTGCCCAACGTGATCTGCATTATTGCAGTATTTGCGGTAACATCACCGAGGAGGATCCTTGTGCGATTTGCCAGGATAAATCCCGTGATCAAAGCGTTATTTTGGTGGTGGAAGAGCCCAAGGACATCATGACGATGGAAGGCATGCGCGAATATCATGGCTTGTACCACGTGTTGCACGGCGTTCTATCACCGATTGACGGCAAGGGCCCGGAAGATATCAACATTGCCGGATTGCTGAAGCGGCTTCAAAATGATCAGGCCAAAGAAGTGATCATCGCCACCAACGCTACTCCAGAGGGCGAAGCAACAGCAACGTACATGTCACGGCTGATTAAACCGGCGGGCATCAAGGTCACGCGGTTGGCCCATGGTTTATCAGTGGGCAGTGACATTGAATACGCCGACGAGATGACGTTACTTAAGGCAGTTGAAGGACGGCAGGAGATGTAAATATGGCCAGCAGTTTTCTTGGGCGCCACAAGGGTCGGTCTTCAAAGCTGATCAAAGAATATGATGAAAAGCTTTTGGCCCAAATCGCGATGGCAATGAAAAATTGGAATAAGGTAAAAGATAACTCAGATCGAGTTATTAATGCTGCAATTGATGATGAGCTATACTACCAGCGACAATTGGCCAGGGCCAAGTACCTCTACTTGTACCACGAGGCAAGATTGCGCGGGACAAAAAGCGATCAGTTAATGCCAGGAACAGAGAAAAAGTTTTTGGAATAAAAAAGAGCAAAAAAAAGAGCGGTAGATTCTGAGGATTAGCCTAAGTAGGCGCTTTGGCCGTGAAACGGCCGAAGTGACTGCTGTAGCTACTATTCCGCAATTGAGGATTATTACTAGCTTTGCTGACGATATCGATCGGACTAGGGTGAACCGAAGTCCGAATCGCAGCCTAATACGCTAATAATCTTGATGCTTCATACGTTGACCATTCAACTACTACTTCGCAATTAAGGTTAGTTATTTGCAAGAAACGCAAATAACTCATGATGCTACGAATGTTGTCTATTCTTGTGGCAAAGTTCATGCCGCAAGAACTAGCATGCCGAAAAACGCCAAGTTGAAACATGGCAACCGCAGGAATCTGCTCTTTTTTTCGCGTTTGCTGCAGAGAAGGGGCAAATTCGCCCAATTAATTCTAGCGACGTAAAATTTAGTTTAAATCTAGTCGTTGTGTAGCAGGATGATTATTTACCTTAACCAGCGAATGAACGTTTAGTGGTGTGCAAAATACGAATTAATTTTAGATTCAGTCACTAATCTGACTGAATCTTTTCTTTTTTCAGCAGCATTATTGTAGAATAGGTAACAGTATAACGACATGAATTAGGCATAGAAGATGGAGCAAGCAATGGAAAAAAGAATAATACCAATCAAAATCTGGAATCGTGGCACAAAAATTGCCAATAATGGTGATGTTGTGATCCAATATATTGATAATGATCGGCAAGAGGTGGAAGCAACAGTCTTCGGAACTGAGGCATATGGCGTTACCGTCAACCAAAACGATGCCGGTAGCGATTTTTGTGAATGCCCCTACTTTCCTGGTCACGGTTACTGTAAGCATATTGCGGCCGTGGTCAAGTTGTTGAAGTCACAGGGGCGACCAATTGAGCAGCTATTTAATGACCAGACTGATGATTTGAATTTTCCTAAAAAGATGGGCGCTCATTACTTGTTAATCTCGGCGAAGTTTGAACAACAATTGTTGGATCATCCGGAAGCCGCACGGGAAGTTTACGCCAATAAACAGCAATACAATCAGTTGCGCGCTGATTTGGATGGACGGGCTAGCTTTTTTGCCAAGCCAGTCCTTAAACAAGCACTCCCAAAATCGGCGCTACCACCTGAATTTGAACAATACCGAAAAGCTCTGGAACCCCAGGCCAGTGGCGAATATTTTTTAGAGCAGATTCAATTACCAGAGAAGCATTATTTTCAACCACTGCAGGCGAGCACTGATACAGCACTACACTTAGAAGTGACCCTGGTTGTCGGTCAAACTGCTGCCGACTGGAGCTATCAGGAAGTAGATCGTTTCTTCATTAAATTACGGGTTGCCGGGGCGGATTCGAAATTTTATGTGGTCAGTAATATTGATCGTTTTTTGGCGGCATACCGTAATCATGCTGTGTATCAAACTAATGGTAAGCGGGAGTTTCAGCTTAGCGCCACTGCTTTTGCGCCCACCGAGCAAGCGTTACTTGACTTTTTAAAGCAGCTTGAAAACGAGGCCAAAATTGATATTTACGGGGCGAGTGCCAGTAGATACATGGTGCTGCCAACCTATAATTTTGCGCATACAGTCGCTTTATTGACTGCGTTACCCACGTTTTATTTTAAATCAGATGAGCAGACTAAACGCTATGAAACTATCAAGCTTGAAGCCTTCACGGCGGAGGCTGGCCTACTGAGTGGTGAGCTAGTGGCCAATGCTACTGGCTATAATTTGACAATTAAGGCTGATTTTCAATCGTTTGTCAATTCTAATTTAGTCCTCATCCGCCGAAACACGCTTTATCAAGCAACTAGTGAACAATTTAGAATTATTGCGCAGATCAACGATAATTATAATGAAGTCGTTGAATACCATTCTCAGCGTCACGCGCTGCATTTTCCGCTGGACAGTGAGAGTCAACTTAGTGATTTTGTAACTTTGTTTCAGCAAGTTGGTATGATCAAATTTCCGCCCCAGCTGGTAGTTAAGAAAATGATTCCGCATTTTGACTTAAGTCGTGATAAGCAAACCTTGGTATTAAAGTTGGCCTTCGAATACGACGGTGAGATCACTGACAGCAATGATATTGCTAAAAATAAGACGATTGTGCGCAATTCAGAAATGGAAGCACAGGCAGCAACTTATTTACGCAGCCTGGAATTCCACCAACATGGGCGCAGCTGGACTAAAAGTTTCGTCGCGGCCGAAGAATTGTACCGTTTCTTTGTGGACGAGTTGCCTAACTTGCGTACCAACGGGGTGGTCACACTGACGCCAGAATTAGAAGCTTTATTACAGGATTCGGCTGAATTAACGCCAAAAATCGATGTTAGCCAGGCAGATGGGTTCTTAGCGGTTAGCTTCTCCTTTGGTGGGATCAATGAAAATGAGGTCGATCAAGTTTTAGAACAATTAGACGTTGCACAGCCGTTTATTGCGCGGCCTGATGGGTCAATCGTCCTTGTTGACGATGAGCTGAAAAAGGTGGCGGCGGCCTTGGTTAAGGTGCGTGCGCAAGGCAAGTTTAAACATGGACAAATGAAAGTCCACGCCTCACAAGCCTTGGCCATTCAAGCTGCACTGGGGGATACAGCAAACTTTGATCAGAAGTTTAAACGTTTGACCACTGATCTGGCCCATCCGGAACAGTTTGCGGTCGCCGCCAGCCAACCAGTTAATGCCAAATTACGGCCCTACCAAAAGCTAGGCGTTAAGTGGCTAGAAATGTTGGATTCATACCATTTTGGTGGTATCTTGGCCGATGAAATGGGGCTGGGTAAAACACTGCAGATGATCACGTTTTTGAATAATCATTTAGTGCCTGATCAAACTAATCTAGTCGTTTCGCCCGCGTCATTGATCTATAACTGGCAAGAAGAATTCGCTAAGTTTGCGCCGAAGATTGAGGTCGAAGTGGTTGATGGCACCAAGGCACACCGTCACCAATTGATCGCAACCAGCTCGGCGGCAGTATTGATCACCAGTTATAACAGTGCTCGCTTAGACATTGAAGACTACCAGCAGCGGGAGCTTAATTATTTAGTGTTGGATGAAGCCCAATACGTGAAAAATGGTAGCTCTAAAACCAATCAGAATTTGCGTAAATTGACGCCGAAAAATACCTTTGCCTTATCGGGAACGCCAATCGAAAATCGCGCCGAAGAACTCTGGGCGATTTTTGCCTTGGTTATGCCTGGTCTGTTACCGAGCAAGAAGGCCTTTAACAAGCTGACGCCGGATGAAATTGCGGTGCGGGTTAAACCGTTTATTTTGCGCCGTGAGAAGGTGGCAGTGCTAAAAGATTTACCGGCCAAGGTTGAATCTAATTTGTACAATGAAATGACCACGGAACAAAAGACTGTTTATTTGGCGCAGCTGAAACAGATGCAGATTACGATCAAGGGCATGTCCAGCGAAAATTTCGTAAAAAATAAAATTGCCATTTTAGCGGGATTGACGCGCTTACGCCAAATCTGCGACACGCCAGCGTTGTACGTTGATGACTACCAAGCGAGTTCTGGCAAGTTGGATCAGCTTAACGAAATCTTACACCAGGCAGTGGATAATCAACACCGGGTTCTAATTTTTTCCCAGTTTACCAGTATGCTGAATATGATTGAAGCGGAACTGGCCAAACAGAATATTGCGACCTTTATGCTACAAGGGCGGACCAAGCCTAAGGAACGACTGGCCATGGTTGATGCCTTTAACGCCGGCGAAAAGACCGTCTTTCTAATTTCACTGAAAGCTGGTGGGACTGGGTTAAATTTGACGGGCGCCGATACGGTGATCCTAGTTGATCTTTGGTGGAATCCGGCGGTGGAAGACCAAGCAACGGCGCGGGCCCACCGCATTGGTCAAACCAAAAAGGTGGAAGTTTACCGTCTAATCACGAAAGGCACGATTGAGGAACAGATCTATAAACTACAAGAAAAAAAGCGCAATTTTGTCGATCAAGTGTTGAGCGGCACGGAGAACAAAGGCTCATTGACCGAAGAAGAAGTCCGGTTAATTTTGGGGATCGAATAAGCAAAGTAGTGCTGGTCGCGGGTGAGCAGCACTATTTTTGTGCGGTTTAGTTCAGGCTATTCTATCTGAGTAACGAATTCCGCGGTTAATATCCTCGCAGGTTAGTTAGTGTAAATAAGGTAGCTATTTCTAAATAAATTTCAAAAGCAGGTCAGTGTCCGTTAAGACGGCCTTTAAACGCTGAAAAAGTTTTCAATCAAAATGGACAGCAGGGGTTTCTTAAAGTAAAATAAAGCTAGATTTAGCTTGAATCTGGCCTTAGTTAGGTTTGAGACTTAAATGAAGCTGGGGGAAGTAGTGTGATAGGCAGATTTATTACATTTGAAGGTCCAGACGGCGCAGGGAAAACGAGCGTCTTAACGGCGTTAGTCCCACGCCTGAAAGCGTTGGCCCAGGTGCCATTGATTGAAACTCGTGAGCCAGGGGGCAACCCAATTTCCGAAGCCATTCGGCAGATTATTCTGGACCCCAAAAACACCGCAATGGATCCACGAACTGAAGCATTGCTTTATACAGCAGCGCGGCGGCAACACATTATCGAAAAAATTCGGCCAGCTTTAGCGGCGAATAAATTAGTTTTGTGCGATCGTTTCGTGGATAGTTCGTTGGCTTACCAAGGTGCCGGTCGCGAGATTGGGGTTGCGGAGGTGGCACAGATGAACTTGTTTGCCACTGAGGCGCTACAACCTGATTTAACCTTATACTTGGATGTCCCATCTGAGGTTGGGTTAGCGCGGATTTCGGCTCACCGGCCGGATCAAAATGACCGTTTAGATCAGGAAGCACTCAGTTTTCACCAGAAGGTTCGCGGTGAATACTTGCAGTTAGCTAAAGATAATCCCCAGCGAATTAAAGTGATCGACGCGACACAAGCAATTGAGCAAGTGATTGCGGCTTGTCAGACGTTGGTGACTGCTAGTTTTCCGGAAATGTTTCGGGGATAGGAAGTTGAAACGTGGCAAAATCGGCAACTTACTCCATGTAGCTACAGAAATCGATTTGTCTGCTTCGCAGTCAAATTCGCTTTCTTAGGCTACATTCCGTAAGTTAAGCGTTGGTTTGGCTACTCTATTCTAAAACGTGGTAACACCGGCAACTTGTTCCATGTAGCTACAGAAGTCATTTTGCCCGTTACACGGTCAAAAGTGCCTTCTTAGGCTACACTCCACAAGTTAAGCGCCGGTCTTACCACTCTCTATTCTAAAACGTGGTAAACAGAGCAGTTTACTCCGTGTAGCTACAGAAGTCATTTTGCCCGTTGCACGGTCAAAAGTGCCTTCTTAGGCTACACTCCGTAAACTAGCGCTCTTTTTACCACTCTATTCTAAAACGTGGCAAAATCGGCAACTTACTCCATATAACTACAGAAGTCATTTTGCCCGTTACACGGTCAAAAGTGCCTTCTTAGGTTATATGGAGTAAGTTAAGCGCCGATTTGGCCACTCTCTCATAGGAGCGTGATTAACCATGAAGATGATTTTTGCCATTGTGCAAGATAAAGATAGTAATCGCCTGAGCTCTGAATTTGTTAATGCCAATATTCGGGCGACTAAATTGGCTAGTAGTGGTGGTTTCCTGCGTTCTGGGAACACGACTTTCATTATTGGACTTGAGGATGAACGGGTGAAGGATGCTTTGCGGATTATTCGCGAGACTTCTCACAGTCGGGAACAGTTCATGACGCCGCCGATTAATTTGGATAGTTCGCTTGATGGCGGCGAAACAGCCTTCCCGGTTGAGGTTCAGGTTGGCGGTGCGACGGTTTTCGTCATGCCAGTCGAACAGTTCCACCAATTTTAAGATGACATTTACAATTGAAACCTTGCAGGGACGCTTAGTTGAGCTATTTCGGCGGATTATTGGCCAGGGCCAGCTGAGTCAGGGCTACTTATTTGCCGGTGACACTGGGACTGGCAAAATGGAACTGGCTCAATGGATTGCGCTGCGGCTTTTTTGCCAGCACGTGGACGCCGCCGGAAATCCTGACGGGACCTGCAGTGAATGTCAGCGAATTTTGTCCGGTAATCACCCGGATGTCGTTGTTGTCGCACCAGAAGGGCAAACGATCAAAGTTGATGAGATTCGTTTTTTGAAAAGTGAATTGAGTAAGCGCGGCATGGAAACCAATCAGCGCGTTTTCATTATTCAAGACGCCGATAAGATGACCACTGGCGCCGCTAATGGGTTATTGAAATTTTTAGAGGAGCCAGCGCCGCAAACTTACTTGATTTTAACGACTTCTGCCAAAAATCAACTGTTGCCCACGGTGTTATCGCGGTTACAGATTATTGATTTTCAAGATTTGCCGCGGCCTGAATTGTTAAAACGGCTGCAAGCACAAGAAATTTCGGCCAACGATGCGGCCTTATTGGCGCACATGACTAATAGTGTCACCGTGGCCAGCGAATTGGCGGCCAGTGATTGGTTTAATCCGTTGAAGGAGCGGCTGTGGCAGTGGCTAACCCACGTCCAGCAGCATAACGGCCAGGCGTTCGTCGCGGTGCAGACGCAGATTGTGCCCTTGGTGAAGGATAAAATTGCCCAGGGCCAGGCTTTGGCAGTCATTTTACTGCTGTATCAAGATATTCTGGCGGTTCATTTTGACCAGCGCGGCGACCTTAGTTTTCCCCAAGCGGAAAAAACGTTGACCAGTTGGGCAGAAAATACGACGGTGGCGAAGTTACTGCAACAAATGGAGGCCGTTTTACAGGCTCAGCGTTATTTAAACGCCAATGTCAGTTTTCAGAATACGTTAGAGGATTTAACTTTGAAATTATTATAGTGGGTAGTTTTGTCATTGTTTAAGTAGTTTGAGCAGGGATTAGCAGTAGTGTGGCAAATTTGTTCTTCTAAGCACTTTGAATTGGGGGGTCCAGGGATGGAAGTAATCGCAATCCGCTTTCGAAAAGCGGAGAAGTTAGCTTATTTGGAAAATAAATTACGAATTAAAGTCGGCGAAGCGGTTGTCGTGGCGGTCGATCACTGTGAGGAAATTGCGCGGGCGGCTCAAAGGCTTGAGCTTGATCCTAGCGAAATTGTGCTCAGCAATGAAGTGATTGAACGCACCGCTAGCCAACTGGATTTGGCCCACTACGCACAAAACAAAGTTGCGGCGGTAAAGGCTTTGCGGACGGCCAGGGAACAAGTCATGAAGTTGCACTTACCGATGAAATTGGATTTGGCCTACTACACGTTGAACAAACATAAATTAATTTTTGACTTTACGGCGGCCGGCCGAGTTGATTTTCGGGAACTCGTTCGTAGTTTGGCGGCCATTTTCAAGACCAGAATTGAACTGCGCCAAGTTGGTGTGCGGGATGAGGCCAAGATTCTAGGCGGCATTGGTCCTTGTGGCCGGCCACTATGCTGTTCGGAATTTCTCGGTGAGTTTGCGCCAGTTTCGATCAAAATGGCGAAAAACCAGAATCTGTCACTGAACCCAACTAAAATTTCCGGGCTCTGTGGCCGGTTGATGTGCTGCCTGAGTTTTGAAGATAAAACTTATGAAGCAGAAAAGGCGGCCATGCCTGATTACGGCAGCCGCATCGAAACGGCTGATGGTGGCGGTAAAGTGGTGGGAATGAATTTACTAACCCACGTTATCCGCGTCCGGTTGGATGGCCATGAAGTGCCAGTGGAGTATGATTTGGACGAGATCAAAGTGTGATGAAAAGCGGGTAGCTTCTGAGGATTAGCCTAAAAAGGCGGCTTATCCGTGAAACGGATGAGACGACTTTTGTAGCTAACCGCAGGAAGCTGCTTTTCAGCACACGATTCAGAAGAGAAGACTGCACTTGTGGACTGTATAATCTAGGAGAAAGTTTTGGCTGTGCAACGGCCGAAGGAACTTCTGTAGCTACATGGAGGAATTTGCTTTTCAGCACACGATTCAGAAGAGAAGGCTAAGGCTGTCTGGACTTGCGAACTGTATAATCTAGGAAGAAGTTCTGGCCGGTGCAACGGCCGAAGGGGCTTTTCTGTAGTTATATGGAAGAATTTGCTTTCAGCACACGATTCAGAAGGAAGAGCTAAAGTGGCGACTGACTTTAAAGTGTCAGCTTAAGAGCTAAAGCCAAAGTCTGATGTAGTTTTCAAAGCAAACCCAGCACCCCACCAACAAACCCTGCTTTAAGAAAGGTGAGTAATTTGGACAAACGCGAATTGTACGATAGTTTCGTTAATTTAGAGCAAAATACCCAGCAAATGTTGGCCAAGATCGACGAAATGAAAACCGACATGACGCAAATCTTAGAACGCAACGCCGAGTTGGAGATCGAGAATCAACACCTACGCGAACATTTAGAAGAACTCCAAACGCCAGAAAGCGAGGCGGCTCAGGCCAAGAGATCAGATGCCAATGGGGCAGATGATAAAACCCAGCAACTGTCAAAGTCCCGGGCCAACCTGGAAAAGCTTTACGAAGAAGGCTTTCACGTCTGTTACCTAATGTACGGCTCAAGAAGAATCGACGACGAACCATGCGCTTTTTGCTTGGACGTGATTTATGGAGAAAGACACTAGAGTGCCCAAAATGGCGCCTAACTTGTGGAATGTAGCCTAAGAAAGCGAATTTGACTGCGAAGCAGACAAATCGATTTCTGTAGCTACATGGAGTAAACTGCTCTGTCTGCCACGTTTTAGAAGAGAATGCCCAGCCTTGCGTTCAGGAAATGTAGCCTAAGGCACTTTAGCCACGCAACGGCCAAAATGCCTTCTGTAGCTCTAGGTAGTAAGTTGCCGTTTGTGCCACGTCTAAAAGAACCCTCTTCTGAACAGCACTATCCATTCCATTCCATAATCGATTTCGTCACGGCAGGTCCAGTTCAGCGAGGAAGAGCCTCGCTTTTTTAATTGAGAAAGGAAAATTATGAACGCACAACAAAGTTTTGCCGCCCATGATTGCGGCAGTCTGTACCTTGTCCCAACGCCAATCGGCAACTTGGAAGATATGACCGTTCGTTCGATTAATATCCTAAAAGAAGTTGATCTGATTGCTGCGGAGGATACGCGTAATACCCAGAAATTACTGAATCATTTTGAAATTGAAACTAAACAAATTAGTTTTCATGAACATAACACCCAAGAACGGATTCCAACTTTACTTAAACGACTGCAAAATGGGGAAAGCATCGCCCAAGTGAGTGATGCCGGCATGCCGTCCATCAGCGATCCTGGCCATGAATTAGTCGTGGCCGCCATCAAGGCTGATATTCCGGTCATTCCGATTCCCGGGGCCAGCGCTGGGTTAACGGCACTGATTGCTTCCGGGTTAGCGCCACAACCTTTTTATTTTTACGGCTTTTTATCCCGCCAACACAAGGCGCAAAGCGATGAATTGGCCAAATTAGTCAATCGCGAAGAGACGACCATTTTTTATGAGGCACCCCACCGACTGAAAAAAACTTTGCAGGCGATGGCTAAGGCTTACGGCGCGGATCGGCAAGTTGTTTTGGCCCGAGAACTGACGAAGAAGTTTGAAGAATTTCTCCGCGGGAGTTTTCAGGAGGTTCAGGACTGGTTCAATGACCACGAAGTTCGCGGCGAATTTGTGATTTTGGTGACGGGCAACACTAATCCAACGGCGGAAGTTGATCCTTACGCTGATCTGGACAACAACGCTTACGTGGCGGCCTTGATGGAAGCGGGGATGACCACTAAAGACGCCATCAAACTCGTTGCTAAGCGCCGGGGGGTACCAAAGCAGGACGTTTATCGCAGTTACCATGAATTTTAAAAAAATGCGCAAATAAAGGGGTAGGCAGATGGGAATAAAATACACAGAAGATCACCGGGTGACTTATTACGAGGGTGACACCAAGGATCAAATGACGCTGGCAATGCTGATCAACGTGGCCATTTTGGTCTCTGAGCACCAGAATGATGCCTTAGGGATTGGCAACGACTACATTCATGAATTCGGCGCCGGCTGGGTGGTTACCCAGTACAGCCTTGAAATTAAGCGGATGCCGCGGGTGGACGAGACGGTCACGTTTGGCACCGAAGCAACAGGCTTTAACAAATACTTCTGTTACCGTGATTACTGGGCGCAGGACGCTGCTGGCAATCGGTTGGCCACCATTCACAGTATTTGGGTGTTGATGAGTTACGAAACGCGGAAAATGATTGCCGTCATTCCGGAAATTGTCACCAAGTACGAAACGGCAAGTGTTAAGGGCGTCAAACACTTTCCCCGCATTAGTCGGATCGACGCCGGCAAAGAAGTTGCCACGCAAAATTACCGCGTGCGTTACTTCGATATTGACGGCAACCAACACGTTAACAACGCCCACTACTTCGATTGGATGTTTGACCACCTCGGCTTTGATTTTTGTAACGAGCACGATATTGCTACGGTTAACATTCGCTATGAGCGGGAAGTTAAGTATGGTGAGCTACCTGAAAGTCGGTATCAATTTGCGGCGACCACTGATGCTGGATTGGTCACTAGTCGCCACCAAATTATTAATAACGGGAAACGCTGCGCTGAGGCAGAAGTGGGTTGGACGAAACATGAAGCTAAATGAAGTGGGAAGGGCTGCCGGTGAGGTGGCTTTTTTTGTGAGTTTTCGCCAAACTGCAGTGGTGGAGCATTTTGGTTTGGGAACTGTGTGGAAGAGAACTATACTTTATAGTAGTTGTTTCATTACAGTCATTTGAATTAGTGACGGTGAGTTTTGGTTAGTCATGGCGGCCGCTACAGCTATTGAAGCCGAACCACTTAAACTAATGCAGCCGAACCACATTACTTGAGATTTAATTGTACAAAACTCACTGCTGCATCGGTTGGATTGTGAGTTATAATGTAATTGAAATAATTTCATTTTAAGTGATTGCTTACTTAGAAAAGGTATTGTTTAAAAGCAGACAAAGAAGTTCAAATCATTTTATTTTGAAATTGATTCAATTGAAGAACGGTTACTAATTAAACGAAGGAGAACTTTCTTTAACTAATTTCACAAAGTATAACTAAGTTGGAAAATTCTCTCATTTTCCAAGTAACCGGTTAACCTATTGGTATAGTACAATTTGAAGTGAATATTGATATTTTAAATCTAATTACTTGATTACATATATGTGACAATTTTTCAAAGTAGCTTGTGTCAGTGTAATATTATAGTTATACTAAAAAATGTTATGAAAAGCTTAAATTGGTTAAGTTCTATTTAAGCTGTAAAAAGTAATTAAACTGTTTTATTGAGTAAGAATTGTATTACATATAGATTGCAAATTAGATTTATAAACGTTAAAAAAATGACTTGAGCCAACTTGATTAGGGGCAAGTTGATTGATTTACGTGGACTATAAAGGAAGAATGGGTGGGAAATCGATGGAGTTACCGAAGGAAGAACAGCATTACAATTCAGAAGCTCAAATCATTTTAAATCGGCTCTCTGTCAAATCCTGTTGATAGCCAATTTTACAGTGTTAGAAGTTAGGCAACTTCTAATGCTGTTTTTTTATTTGGTTTGGTGCGCATTTGTTGTAGTTTGATCCGTGAAACTAAATGGTGATAGTTGCGAAAACCAAAGG
>NZ_RHNQ01000024.1 GCF_003946275.1 Loigolactobacillus backii | reverse complement strand
TTATGTTTGGCGATTTAATCATACGGGGAAGGTCTTCCCTTTTCAATTACTATTTACACAAAATATTGTACACTCCCCAAGAAAATGGCGGGTTAATGGCCAGCCACGTTAAGGCCTTAAAATTATTACACGCTGAAGATGGTAAAATTAATGGTGTTCACGCCAAAGATCTACTGACTGATCAAGAATTTGATATTCACGCACGCTTAGTGATTAATACCGCCGGACCGTGGTCTGATTTAGTTCGTGAATTAGATGATCAGGAAAAAATCATTCCACAAATGCGGCCAACAAAAGGGGTACATTTAGTTGTTGATGGCACCCGGCTCCCTGTTCCACAACCAACTTACTTTGATTCAGGCGATCAGGATGGGCGAATGATTTTTGTTATTCCCCGGGAGGATAAAACCTATTTTGGAACGACTGACACGGACTACCAGGGGGACTACGCACAGCCGACTGTCACCAAAGAGGATGTTGATTACTTACTTGCGATTGTTAATAAACGTTACCCCATGGTTAATCTAAAGCTAGCCGATATTGAGGCTAGTTGGGCCGGTTTACGTCCACTAATTGCTTCTAATGGTAGTTCTGATTACAACGGTGGTAATTCAGGTAAAATCGCTACAAAGAGTTTTGATCAAGTTATTGAGGTTGTTAATGCTTATGAGAACGCTAAGGCAACAAAAGAAGATGTCGAAAAAGTATTGAATGATTTAGAAGTGACACTTTCAGAAAGTAAATTAAGTCCATCCTCAGTTTCTCGTGGTAGTTCATTAGCAGTTGCTACGGATGGCTTGATTACTTTAGCCGGTGGTAAATTGACTGATTACCGCAAGATGGCCGCCGGTGCATTAGCACTAATCACTAAGTTACTAAAGGATCAAGAACATGAAACATTTAATCCGATTGATTCTAAAAATTTACCAGTTTCTGGTGGTGACATTGATCCAGAAAATGTTGTGGCGACGTTAGAATTCTTTGCCAAACAAGGTATTGATGGTGGCCTATCTAAGGCAGAGTCAATGACGATCGTTAATCTTTATGGTTCTAATGCAGCGCGTGTGTTTAGCCGAATCGGTGAATTAAAGGCGGCACCTGGTTTGAGTTTAGGTGAAACGCTTGGATTACACTATGCACTAGAAGAAGAAATGACGTTAACGCCAGTTGATTATCTGCTTAGGCGGACTAATCATATTCTTTTCCACCGTGACACGTTAGACGATGTTAAAGTTGGTGTTAGCAACGAAATGGCCCGCTACTTTAACTGGTCGACTGCCAAAAAAGAACGGATGATTAAACAATTGGATACTGCGATTGCAACTTCTGATCTTCGCGATCTGAAAGCTGAGGGATGACATTATGCCAAAAGATAGTTTAAGTTTACAATTATTAGGTGAGTTTATTGGAACCTTTATTTTAGTTTTATTAGGTGACGGGGTAGTAGCCGGTGTTTCTCTAAAAAAATCTAAGGCCGAAGGTAGCGGTTGGATTGCAATCTCCCTAGGTTGGGGATTTGCGGTAACGCTGGGTGTTTATGCATCAGCCTTTCTTAGCCCGGCGCATTTAAATCCGGCTGTGTCAGTGGGAATGGCTATGGCTGGACAATTTCCTTGGGCCCACGTTATTCCGTATAGTCTGGCACAAATTGCCGGTGGTTTTGTTGGTGGGGTTATTGTTTGGTTACATTATTATCCGCACTGGAAAGAAACTAAGGATCCAGCAACAACGCTGGGTATTTTTGCAACTGGACCAGCGATTCGAAATTATCCGGCAAACTTTATTAGTGAAGTTATTGGGACCTTTGTTTTAGTTTTTGGTCTACTGACCTTTACACGAGGAGACTTCACTCAGGGACTAAATCCACTTGTTGTCGGTGTATTAATTACCGCCATTGGTTTATCGCTTGGTGGAACAACTGGTTACGCAATTAATCCCGCTCGAGATTTAGGGCCACGGTTGGCACACGCAGTCTTGCCGATTGCCAATAAGGGTGGTTCCGATTGGGCGTATAGTTGGGTGCCAATTGTAGGACCATTAGTAGGTGGCCTAATTGGGGCAATTTTATTTAATTTAATTCCACTGACTTAATGTTTGAACATTGATCGTGAAATACAGGAGATAAAAATGCTACTTATATAAATGGTTAAAAGGATAGAAGCAAGTCACGGTAAGTTTTATTTTACCTTGATTTGCTTTTTTTATTATGTAAATGGATAAACACTAGTTATAATGATAGCTTTCAAGCACATACTATTTTGGTTGCCACTTAATTGGTTTATAATAGGACAATTGAAATGGGGGAGTGGCCTGATGACGACTAAAATTGGTGTTCGTGAACTAGTAGAATTTGTTTTGCGCTCTGGCGATTTAAATGCACGCCAAAATAGCCAGAATACGGCCGCCCAAGGTGCAAGAATTCACCGCCAATTACAGAAAAAACACGCGGCCGACAATTACCAACGAGAAGTTTATTTAAAAAGGACAGTACATATGAACGGCCAAGACTACGTGATTGATGGCCGGGCTGATGGTATTTATCAAACGGATAAACAAAATTACCGGATTGAGGAAATTAAAACGTCGGATAACGATTTCGGTGAACTAACGCCGAATACGTTGACACTTTATTGGGGGCAGGTTAAAGTTTACGGTTATTTTTTGATGGAAGATCAAAATCTGGACGAAATTACGCTGCAATTAATTTATTATCAAACAACGACGGAACAAATTACGCAAACAGATAAAACTTTTACGAAAAAAGAATTAAAAGATTTTTTTCAATCCTTAATCGATGATTATGAGTTTTGGTTAGTTTTACGTGAGGAGTGGCACCAAAAGCGTAATGCAAGTATCAAACAGGTGACCTTTCCTTTTCCGGAATACCGCGCCGGCCAACGCGAGTTAGCAGTGGCCGTTTACAAGACGATCGTATTGCAGAAACGACTTTTTGTGGAGGCGCCAACTGGGACTGGTAAAACTATTTCAACTCTTTTTCCGGCTGTTAAAGCACTAGGTGAGGATAAAATTCAGCGCGTTTTTTATTTAACGGCTAAACAAAGTACCCGCCACGTGGCAGAGGAGGCGGTTCAACTACTAAGCCAACAAGGGCTACAGTTAAAAAGTATCACTTTGACGGCGAAGGATAAGATTATTTTCCCTGAAGAAGTCGATGTTGCACCGGATAAAAATCCGTATATGCTAGGTTACTATGATCGTTTAAAACCAGCACTACAAGATTTGTTGGAAAATGAAAATCAACTAACACGAACAGTGATTGAAACCTACGCACGCAAACACCAACTTGATCCATTTGAATTTTCGCTGGATGCGTCATTATTTGCCGATGTTATTATATGTGATTATAATTATCTTTTTGATCCCATTGTGTACTTGCAGCGTTTTTTTAGTGAACCAGATAAGGATAACTTTTTCTTGATTGATGAAGCGCACAATTTAGTTAGTCGCTCCCGAGATATGTACTCGGCAGAATTAACGAGTGGCGCAACTAGTCAATTAATTCAACTAGCGAAAGAAGATCATTTCGCAATTGAAAAAGATAATTTGGTTAAGCAAACGCGTAAATTAAAGCGGTCGTTTACCGCTGTAACAAAGGAATTACGTGATACTAAGCGCGCTGAAGAAACAAGCCAAGCGCCACTGGATAAATTTAATAACAGCCTTAATCATTGGTTAGAATTTATTCATGATTGGTTACCACAACAGCCAGACAATTCTTTTACAACCGCCGTTTTAAATCTATATTTTAGTGGCCTAACTTATTTAAAAATTGCTGATTTATACAACGAGACTTACCAAACGTTATTGCAGTATGACGAAGCAACTAAATTAAGTACGATTAAACAATTATGCCTAGATCCCAGTGCCTTTTTAGATCAATCCTTAAAAAAAGGTGCTGGTGCCGTTTTATTTTCGGCAACCTTATCGCCAGTTGATTATTATCAGGAGGTGCTAGGTAACGATGAAACTAGTCTAGCTTTCCAATTACCTTCACCTTTTTCAGCAACTAAACAAGCGATTATGATTGCCCAGTACGTTCAAACAACTTATCAAAAAAGAGCGGCCAACTTAACTAAAATTGTTATGAGCTTAGGCCAATTGATTCAAGGAAAAAAAGGTAATTATTTATTCTTTTTCCCTTCTTATTCGTACCTTGAAACTGTCTACGCTGCTTTTCAAACGGCCTATCCAGATATAGAGTTAACCAAACAGGTGTCCGCCATGACTGATTTAGAACGGCAAAGTTTCTTGGCCCAATTTAAAGAATCGCCAACACAATCGTTAGTTGGATTTTGTGTACTAGGTGGAATTTTTGCAGAAGGAATTGATTTAAAAGGAAGTCGCTTAATTGGTGTTGCGATTGTGAGCGTTGGGCTACCAGGACTCTCAACTGAGCGTAATTTAGTGCGCGATTATTTTGACCATAAAAATGGTGCCGGTTTTCAGTATGCGTATCAATTACCAGGAATGAACCACGTCTTGCAGGCCGCCGGGCGATTGATTCGTGGAAGTAAGGATGCTGGGCCAGTGTTGCTGTTAGATCAACGTTTTGGAAGTAGCCGCTATACAAAACTTTTTCCAAGTCATTGGCAACGCTATCAGCGTGTTCATACATTAGAGCAGTTATCTAAGTCGTTACATGATTTCTGGCAGAATAATCAAAGCTGAAAGGTTAATTAAATTTCGTATCAATTGATGTTGTTTTTTGTTACAATCGGTTACAATAAAGGCTCAAAGATTTAAAGTTAAGCGCGCTTTTTAAGCGGTGCTAGAAATGAGGTGAGTCCATGAATTCAATTTTAACGGAATTACAAACTGCGCAACGGGAGCATTTATTGATTAACCTTTACCAAACTGCGCATGATGTCATTTATACTGGCTATGTTACCGAATTGAATGAATCAGGGGTAATTATGCAAACTTTTGATGACGCGGGCTTACAGGATGGGCTTGTCTTCTTAGCGTTAAATGTTATCGAGGCGGTTGAGTTTGATAGTGACGATCTAGACAGCATGGCCTACCGAATTCAAAATGCACAACAAGCGCACTTTGTGACTTCATTGCAAGCACCATTTAAGTTTACCGGGCAGCAAGATCTACTACCGCAATTAATTCAGCAGGCGATTAAGCGGCAAACGATGGTACTGTTGGTTTTAAAAGACCGTGATATGTATTTGGAAGGAACGATTCAAGCACAGACCTCTGTGACCATTGATTTTCACGTTTTTGATAAATTTGACTATACTAACCAAACGATATTATCGGTCACAACAGAACAGATTCAAGTGATTGAGTTTTTGGGGAAGGAACTGACTTTAGAGGGAGCGTTAGTTAAATCTAATTTAGTTCACCAAGCAACTAAGCAGGAAACGACTACATTGGCAATAGTGGCCACACTACATCAAGCACAGAAAAGGCACCAGCTAATTTCACTGAGTACTAGCGATGATGATGATCTATTTTTTGTGGGTTGGGTCAACACCTTAACAAACACCAGTGTGGTAATTAATTTGGTCGATATGAACGGCCAATTTGGTGGGTACGTCCTGATGCAATTAGAGACGCTGCAACAAGTAACCGAAATTTCCGATTATTTACAAACGATTGCTTTTTTTATTCGGCGTAATGTGCTTTTTAAGCAGCCAGTGTTAAACGATGAACGACTTTTTGATCCAACGGTTGATCTATTCCAGACCGTTTTACAGCAGGCGCAGTATTTTAAGCGAATTATTCGGGTTAAGCTGATCAATGAAGATGAAGGTTTAGTTGGTGTTCCCACTGATTTAAATGCAGATCAATTAACGTTTAAGATATTGGCCAGCGATGACGAGGAAGATCTTGATACGGTTGCAGTACCGTTAGTGGCTATTAGCGAGATTGCTTTTGATTACATGGACGCTTATTTATTGGAACAAGAATTAAAAGCGACTGGGGATCTGTAGAAATTACTCGTAATCAGCGATTGAGATTGCTATAATAGGTGAGTTACCAGACGTGAGCGTTGCGTGTTGACTGATCAATTATAAAGGAGTTTTAATCATTGTTGAATATCATTAAGGCCGTTATTTTAGGTATTATTGAAGGAATTACAGAATTTCTACCAATTAGTTCCACGGGCCATTTATACTTGGCAGATGAATTTGTTCGTTTAAGTGAATCAACTGCATTTATTAACATGTTTATGGTGGTTATTCAATTAGGCGCGATTATGTCGGTCGTTGTTCTCTATTTCCATAAGTTAAATCCACTGTCACCGCGAAAAAATAGCCAAGAAAAGCGGCAAACGTGGGTACTTTGGGGAAAAGTAATTTTAGCCGTTTTGCCTTCAGTAATCATTGGTTTGCCGTTAAATGATTGGATGGAAGAACACTTAACCAGTTGGCAAGTTATTGCAACGACGCTGATTGTTTACGGGATTTTATTTATTATTATCGAAAATCATAATAAAAAAACGACGGCTAAATATACTGACTTAAATCATTTGCCAATGAACATTGCATTATTTATTGGGCTGTTCCAGGTATTGTCAATGATTCCAGGGACATCACGTTCAGGGGCCACAATTTTAGGTGCCATTTTAATTGGGACTTCACGTTACGTTGCAACTGAATTTTCATTCTTCTTGGCGATTCCGACGATGTTTGGCGCCTCGTTACTAAAAATTGCTAAGTACTTTATGCACGGTAATACATTTACGGGAATGCAAACGGTAGTTTTGTTAACGGGTGTTGTTGTGTCCTTTGTTGTTGCTTATCTATCAATTAAATTCTTACTGAATTACATTAAGAAAAATGATTTTAAGGCTTTTGGTTGGTACCGAATTATTCTTGGGGTAGTTGTAATTGCTTACTTTACGCTATTTGCTTAGTTTAAACACGACCGAGGTTTAGAGAACATCAGCAAAAATAATTCGGGATTATTTCCCGGGTTATTTTTTTAGGTCGTGTATATTTCTTGGCTTGGTGAGGGTACCTTGTTATGGTTAGGATAATGATAAAACTATTAAACGAGGTGATTGGATGGCTTTAACGGATGAATTTTTAACGCGCCGCTTTATGAAGTTTCAGTGTTGGCAATGTCAACATCCAGGAATGGAAATAACGGACAAGACCCCTGCGGGACAAAATGATGATCAATCAACACGCTATCAGATTGAGATGACTTGTCCCCGCTGTCACGCAAAGGACAATTATTTCATCAATGATGGTGAAGAAGGAAAAATTACACCAAGTGAAAAAAGCGGTAATACTGCCGATCCCGAAAACATTCTCTAAATTTTCGGAATAGTACTAAAAAATGATTTTATAGTGCTGCAAAAAAATACTAATGTTTGGCCTAATACCTGTAAATTATTCAGCGGGAGTTAGCGCTAAAATCATTAGTATTTTTTTGATTAAATAGAGTTAATTTTTAAGCTGCTTCGTGGCTAATTTAGTCAAAAAGCGGTAAAATTATTCTTTGTAATTATAGGAATATGACTGACTTTGTTATAGTACCTAATAAATTTGTAAAGGAGCTTCTGTTTTGGAAAAAATTGATCGTGCTTGTACTTCAATTATGGTTGGTAAAGAGGCCAGTTTGGATGGCTCAACTATGATTTCCCGAAATGACGATACATTTCTGCCACTAACACCACAACGCTTTTTAATGCGTCCTGCGGTTAAGAAAACACAGCACATTAAATCTTACTTAAATGGTTTTGAAGCCGAGACACCGGCTAACGCTTATCGTTATCAGGCAGTACCTAACGTTGACCTTAATAAAGAAGGCGTTTATGACGAAAGTGGTTTTAATGAAAAAAATGTTGCGATGAGTGCAACTGAAAGTACTTATGGTAATGAAAAATCTTTGGCGTATGACCCATTAATTGCTGATGGTATGGACGAGGATACGATGCAACAGATGGTTTTGCCGTACATTAACTCCGCTGTAGAGGGCGTTAAGCGCCTAGGTGATTTAATTGGTCAGTATGGTTCGCCCGCTGGTAATAGTGTCTTGTTTAGCGATAAAAAAGATGTTTGGTACATGGAAATCGTGACCGGGCACCTCTGGGTTGCACAACGAATTCCAGATGATGCCTATGCGATTACTGCTAACCAAGTTGCAATTCAGCAAGTTGATTTTAATGATTCAGAGAACTTTATCTGGGCCGATGGTATCCAAGACTACGTTACTGAACACCATCTGAATCCAGACAAGGAAGGCTGGAATTTCCGGCATATTTTTGGAACTAGTAATGAAAAGGACCGGCACTACAATACACCACGTGTTTGGTTTGGTCAGCGTTACTTCAATTCTGAAATTGAACAAGACCCTGAAAGTAGTGAGTTACCATTTATTTGCCATACGAGCCATAAAATTAGTGTTGAAGATATTGAATATATCTTGGGATCACACTATAACGAAACTAAATTTGATCCGTTGGGTCACGGCAACGATGTAGATAAATACCGTTACCGACCAATTGGTTTAAACCGAACACAGAATTCGCACGTCCTACAAATGCGTAATGATGTTCCTGAAGCGCAGGCTGCTATTATGTGGTTAGCAATTGGTTACCCAACTTTCACACCGTACGTGCCATTTTATGCCAACGCAACGGACACTGATCCTAGTTATAGTGAGACACCAGAGAAGTGGGATACTAAGAGTGCCTACTGGATGTACCGGACGGCTTCAATGCTAGTTGAAAGTCATCACAGCAGTTTTATCCAGACTGATCTTGATTACGTTAAGGCCGCTCAAGAACAGCAGCGCCGCTTAATAATCGAAACTGATCGTCAAGCTGAGAAGCTAAGTGGTACGGCCCTGACTAAGTTCTTAACGGAACAAAATTATTCAATGGTTGAAGATATGCGTCAACGTACGATGACCTTGATTGGCGAACTAGTTATGCAAGGAATCGATTTATCTAAACTTACCTTTGATATGGATAAAAATTTATAGATTAGTTGTAGTTAGGCACGTGAACCCAAAATCGTCTTTTGGTGCACGTTCTAGAGCAACGTTCGAAGACAATAAGCGGCTAGGACTTTTGTCCCAGCCGCTTATTTTTTATTGCTAATTTATGAAAGCGTTTGAAAAAGCAATGAAAGTCCGATAGAATAGATTTATGCTTAGATAAATGTTACTGAATAAAGGGGAAATGAATATGGCAAAAATTCTCGCCATTAACGCAGGAAGTTCAACATTGAAGTGGAAATTATTTGTGATGCCAGCAGAGACCGTTCTCGCAAGTGGGATGATTGATCGTTTAGGCCTAGCAAATTCAGTTTTTACAGCTAATTATGGTGATGGTCAGACCTTTAAAATGACTAAAGATATCACAACTCATGATATGGCCGCGACTTTATTGCTTGAAGAACTCAAAGAATTAGGTATTATTGATCACTTTGAAGAAATTAGTGGTATTGGTCACCGTGTCGTTGCCGGTGGTGAGCAATTTAAGGATTCAGTTATCATTACTGAACAAACATTATCACAAATTGAGGCCTTGGCCGAATATGCACCGCTACATAATCCAACGCAGGCTTATTATATTCGAGTTTTCCAGAAATTATTGCCCCGTGTATTACAAGTTGCCGTTTTTGACACCTCACTTTACGCAACAATGCCGCAAAAAAACTTTTTGTATAGTATTCCGTATGAGTACTACGAAAAGTACGGCGCACGGAAATATGGTGCCCACGGAACTAGTCACCGTTATGTTTCGGAACGAGCGGCCGAGTTAGTTGGCAAGCCTTTAGAACAGTTAAAAATGATTACACTACACTTGGGCAGTGGAGCATCAATAACTGCATTTGATCATGGAAAGGCCGTCGATACGTCAATGGGCTTTACGCCGCTTGCTGGAATTACGATGGCCACTCGTTCAGGAGATGTCGATCCATCCTTAGTTGCCTTTTTAACGGAGAAGCTTGGTTTGAAGAACATCAATGAGATGATTACAATTTTAAATCAAAAATCCGGTTTATTAGGGTTGTCGGAGCTATCGCCGGATCAACGTGATATTGAAAAAGCCGCACCAACTAACAAATTGGCGCAACAAGCTTTAGATATATTCGTTAATCGAGTCGTTAAATATATTGGGTCTTACGTTGCAACGATGGATGGCCTAGATGTGTTGGTCTTTACGGCTGGTAGCGGTGAAAATGGGATTGGATTACGTCAAAATATTGGTGACCAACTTGCTTATTTTGGCGTTAAAGTTGATCCAGAAAGGAATCATATTCGTGGAAAAGAACAAATAATTAGTCCAGAGAGTGCGCCAGTAACCACATTAGTTGTGCCAACCAATGAAGAGCTAATGATTGTTCGGGATGTTATGCGTTTAGGTCATAACTATACGGCGCTTGATTAGCTGTAGTTAGGCACGTGAACCTAGACTTTTTACGCACGTTCTAGAGTAATGCTCGGAAATAATAAGAGGAATAAGAGGCCATGAAGTGAACCCCGGTATTGGACTAAAATCTAATACTGGGGGTTCACTTCATGGCCTTTTTTTATGCGACTAAATGTATTAATTGTTAAATTGGTCTAATCCAATTAAGTAGTAATGGTAGCTTTAATTAAGCTATGTTATCGCTTTAAAGCGGGTATTACTCTCGTTTAAACGGATATAATCAGAAAACCAATCAAAGTTAGGTTTTATAACAGCGAAGGTTATAAAAATTAGAAAATTTTATTTATTTATTAAATATGCCTTTCAATAGACGCAACTGATGTTATAATTTTTAACATTAATAATAATCTAACTGGAGGAAATTAAATGAATACTGCTAACACAACGTTCGTTATTATTGCGAGTATTTTAGTCTTGTTCATGACACCTGGATTGGCGTTCTTTTATGGTGGTTTAGTTTCAAAACGTAACGTTGTGAATACGATGTTGTCAGTTTTCTTTATTATTGGGATTGCAATTTTACTTTGGATTTCGGTTGGTTATGAATTATCCTTTAATGGTGATATTCACGGATTTATTGGAACGGTACACCATTTCTTTTTGGCCAATCTAAATTTAAAACAGTTAACGGCGACCGGAATTCCAAGAGGTTTATACTTATTTTTTCAAATGATGTTCGCGATTATTACGCCGGCTCTTTTTGTTGGTGCGATAGTTGGTCGAATTCGATTTAAATTTTTATTTTGGTTTATTGTATTGTGGTCCTTTGCTATTTATTACCCGATGGTTCATATGGTTTGGAGCCCGCACGGTTTATTAGCCAATTTAGGGATCATTGATTTTGCAGGTGGGACAGTTGTTCACATTACTGCCGGGATTACGGCGTTTGTTTTATCGGCGTTTCTAGGCCATCGCTTTAATTACGGGCAAACAACGAAACACTACAATCTGCCCTGGGTACTGTTAGGAACCTCTATTTTATGGGTTGGTTGGTATGGTTTTAATGCTGGTAGTGCTTTAGCGATCAACAATATTGCGATTCAGGCCGCCTTAACGTCAACCGTGGCCGCCGCGACTTCAATGGTTGCTTGGTTATTTTTAGATACACATTTTGTGGGCAAACCAACGTTGGTTGGTGTTTGTACGGGGACACTTTGTGGCTTGGTTGGTATTACACCTGCTGCAGGTTACGTTACAATTGGCGGCGCCTTTTGGATTGGTTTGCTGGCAACCGCGGCCAGCTACTCTTTTATTACTTACTTAAAGCCACGGATTGGTGTTGATGACGCCTTAGATGCTTTTGGTTGTCATGGCGTGAGCGGAATTATGGGAAGTATTGCCACCGGCCTATTTGCGACGAAAACAGTTAATTCAAAAATTCCAGAAAATGGGTTGTTTTATGGCGGTGGTTTTAAATTATTTGGGGTACAGTTATTGGGTACATTGCTAACCATACTTTTCGTTGCAGTGATGTGTGTGCTGGTAATCAGTTTATTACGATTAGTAATTAAAATGCGCGTTGATGAAACAGAAGAGCGAGTTGGCCTAGATCAAGGAGAACATGGTGAGACGGTTGATTACACAGTAAAAATAAATAATGATTTTGTTAATTATGAAGATGAGTTTAAAGGGCAGATGGCGAATTTTCACCACAAACCAAATCATCATTAAACCTTCGCCAGACTAATGCGCTAGCTACTTTTACAAACACCGTCTAGTTATTGGCCTTCTTTTCCATTAGAATAAAGGTAATTAGTTTTAGTGGAGGGGTTAAAATGCGTTTTCAAAAAATACACCACATTGCGATTATCGGTTCGGATTACACGCGAACTAAAAAATTCTACGTTGATCAATTAGGATTTCAGGTATTGGCTGATCATAAGCGAAAATCTGATCGTAAATTAGATCTGACCAATGGTGAAATTGAATTAGAGATCTTTATCAAGGCTAATAGTCCCACACGGCCCAGCTACCCAGAGGCTTTAGGGTTACGACATTTGGCCTTTAAAGTGGCAAGCGTTGTTGAAACTAGCGCCTGGTTAAATGATCAGGGAATTAAAACTGAACCAATTCGAAAAGATGCCTTTACTAATGAGGCAATGACCTTCTTCTTTGACCCCGATGGACTGCCACTTGAGATTCACGAATAGCAGATTAATTGAGCGTTGTAAGTTTTTAAGCGCCCATTCAAGCGCGCTTAACTTGTTCTTCGTTTGGTGGTTGGCGTATACTTTACAAGTAAGGCTACCAGTTTTTACCGTTACCGGGCGCTTTAATTTGATGAAAGGTGTGATCTTTTGAAGAAAATTAATTTAGGTGGCAGTGGCTTGCAGGCCTCTGCAGTTGCACTAGGAATTATGCGCATGGATGCCTTGACTACTGCTGATGCAGCTAAGGTTATTGAGACCGCGGTTGCTAATGGTGTTAATTATTTTGATTCGGCCGATATTTATGGGCAAGGTAAGTCAGGAAAAGTCTTTGGGGAAGCACTGCAACAGTCTTCCGTTAAGCGTGAGGATATTTATATTCAGTCTAAAGGCGGCATTATTGTGTCACCTGAACGCAGCCATGGTAGTGAAGTGTTTGGTAAGCGCTATGATTTTTCGAAGCAACATTTAATTGATGTTGTTGATCAAGAGCTACAGCATATGAAAATCGATTATCTTGATGCGTTTCTTCTACATCGTCCCGATCCTTTAATGGAACCTGAGGAAATTGCGGCGGCGTTTAATACGTTACAGGCTAGTGGTAAGGTGCGCCACTTTGGCGTTTCTAACTTTAATCCCCGTCAAATTGAATTGGTGCAACACTATACGAAGCAACGTCTGTTAATTAATCAGTTACAATTTAGTATTATGCATACCGGAATGATTGATTTTGGCATGCACGTTAATATGACTGATCCACGAAGTATCAACCATGATGGTGGTGTTTTAGAGTATTCACGCTTACACGACATGACCGTTCAGGCATGGTCACCTTATCAATACGGAATGTTTGCTGGTGTTTTCATTAATAATCCTAAATTTCCGGAACTGAACGCTAAATTACAAGAAATTGCGGGCAAATATAATGTAACCAAAAATGCCATTGCAACTGCGTGGATTTTACGGCACCCGGCTCAAATTCAAGTTATTTTAGGTTCAATGAATCCACAACACATTACTGAGTCCTTGGCAGGCGCCGATGTTGATTTAACGAAACAAGAATGGTATGACGTTTATTTTGCTGCAGGCAATGATTTACCATAAGATGAGACCGTTTTGGCACGTGAATCCAAACTTTTGGCACACGTTCTAAAGTAATGTTTGGAAACAATAAGTGGCCAGGACTTTTGTCCTAGCCTCAATTATATATTTTCAGTTATAAAGTGGAAGCTGGTTAAAATTACCAAATCTTGATTTAATCGTTTCTGAATGAGCTACTTTAACCCTATCTCCGTGCATTCCTGGTCATTAATTGCCAAAACAAATTTACCCATAAAGGTCGTTTTTCAATGTTTTTGTAAAGTACTAGCATTGAAGATCTTTATGGGTTTTTGTGTCCGTTTAAAGTATTCAGTTATAATTACCGTTCAGCTTTTACAAAGAAACGTGGAGAAAATTTTATTCTTTTTTGCGTTGATGGAAAATGATTTGCCGTAGCCATTTTTTTAAATGGTGGTGGTGTAATTTGGTGTGATTACTCGCTTCAAAGACCCAGCGACTAAAAAGGTAATTTACAATGCCAACAATAAGTTGGTCAGCAATTTTTGTTGGCATACTGGCCAGTTTCAGTAAACTAATGCCACTAAACATAATCAGCGAATCAATACCCAGTGAAAATATCCGAAGTGATAAAAAGGAAACTAATTCACGCTGTAACGCCCGCCAGCTAGTGTATTTTGAACGAAAAACGAGCGATTTATTTGTAAAGAAGCCAAATAAAGTGGCAATTAACCACGCTAATGCATTTGCCAGCAGGTATTGAATTAGAAAAAAATGGCGGAAGAGCCAGTAAGCTAGAATATTGATGATTGAAGCAAGGAAGCCAAAAACCATATAGCTAAAGAAATTATGGTAACGATAAAGTAACTTTTTAAGCATCTTTTGGGCTCCTGTTGGAAGAATTTTAGACTTAATAAACAATAGCAGTTTGTGAACCTGATGAAAAGTAATTTTAGTAAAATCTATCATGATTAGTTAAATGAATCTTTATACAAAAAATAATAGACTTGACATTTGGCAAATACCTTTGCATACTGTAGGCAAGTTGAATAGATTTCTTCGGGGCAGGGTGAAATTCCCGACCGACGGTGATAACGTTTTTACGTTTAAGTCCGTGACCCGCGTTTGCGGTGGATGCAGTGTGAATCTGCAACCGACAGTTAAAGTCTGGATGGGAGAAGAAAAAAGTTTACGGCTGCTTGGCGTTTTATTTAGCTAGCTTCCGTTTAGTAATGAATAGTTAGATTTTGTAGTTATAAGTTTTGACTACTAGAATTATTTGTTATTATCACACTTTTTTAGACTTTGGTTGTTATGGCTGAAGCTCCTTAACGTATTTTAGGTGTGCCCCACATTTTTGTGGGGCATTTTTTTATGCAGAAAAGAGAAGGTGATCGGAATCAATTCAACTAGTTACATGCGTCTGGCGCTTCACGAGGCGCTAAAAGGACGTTATCTTACCTACACCAATCCAATGGTAGGCGCCGTTTTTGTTAAAAATAACAAGATTATTGGTGTTGGGCACCACCTTGGTTTTGGTTATGAACACGCTGAAGTTAACGCGTTTCACAATGTTCAATCCCCCGAAGAAGTTAATAATTCAACCCTGTACGTCACGTTAGAGCCATGTTCACATTTTGGTAAAACGCCACCTTGCTGTCGGCAACTTGTTGCTTGGGGAGTAAAGAGGGTCTATATTGCCCAGAAAGATCCAAATCCTTTAGTCGGTGATAAGGGAATTAGTTATTTACGGGAACATGGTGTTGAGATTCATCTTGGTTTAGAACAGGCCGCGGCCGAACAACTTAATCAATTTTATAATTTCTTTTACCGGCAACAAAGGCCGTTTATCACGTTGAAAGTGGCACAAACCTTGGATGGTCGTGTCAGTTTAGATGGTGAGCAGCGTACTTATTTAACTGATGAAGTTGCCAATCAGGATGTTCAAAAATTGCGCGGAGATTATCAGGCTATTCTCGTTGGCAGTGGAACTGTTTTAGCAGATGACCCTAAATTAACTGTGCGCCACCAGCTTAAATACCCACCAGTTCGAGTTGTACTTGATCGCCGGGGCCGGGTAACACCAGTGCAGCAAGTTACTGATGATGCGGCACCAACTTGGCTCTTTACTGAAAATCAAAAAAGTACGGCAAAATTAGCCGATACAGCCGTCAAGGTCTTTTATAGGCCTAAATGGACAATTAAACTAGTTATTCAAGAATTGGCCCAGGCCGGAATTCAATCTGTTTTGGTTGAGGGTGGTCCCCAGCTTCATGATGCTTTTTTACTTGCCAATAATTGGCAGCGCTTAATTGTTTATCAAACCAATCAATTAGCTGGCGGTACTAGTTTGGCCGCGTTTCAATCACGACGGCAGAGTACAGAATTAACGACACTTGAAATTAGATCCGTTAAGAAAATTGGTAACGCAATAAAAATTACCGGGGAGATGGCGTGAATGTTTACCGGAATTATTGAAGATATTGGTCGAATTTATCAGGTTAGAAGGCAACGGGAGACAATCAAATTAGGAATTACAGTTACTAATTTAGATTTAGCGACCACACAAATTGGAGCCAGTATTGCGGTTAACGGTGTCTGTTTGACAATCGTAAGTCGGCAAGGACAACGATTTGTTGCTGATGTAATGCCAGAGACCTTTCGCGTCACTAATTTAGCCAAATTGATTATTAATGATCAAGTTAATTTGGAGCGAGCACTACCAGTTAACGGGCGTTTTGAAGGGCACATCGTCTTAGGACACGTAGATCAAACAACTACTATTGTGCAACGCCAGCAAGATCAATCCGCGATCGTGGTCACTTTTAAAACACCGGCCGCGTTGATTCAACAAATCGTGACGAAGGGATCAATCGCCATTGATGGCATTAGTCTAACTATTGTTGAGGCCAATAGGCAAACTTTTAAAATAGGTTTGATCCCACATTCGCAGCAAGAGGCAACATTAGCGGCTAAAAAAGTAGGTAATCTGGTTAATCTTGAAACGGATATTTTAGGAAAATATGTGATGCAGCACTTAAAAAGTACTGCAAAAGGGCATCTGGTAGGCACACTGTAGAAATAGTCAATTGCACTTAATCCAAAATGAACGATTAGTTTTTAACAATTAAACTGAGGTGAAAGTAATGGATAATGAAAAAATAGAACAAGCAATTACTGATTTAAAAAATGGTAAGTTGATTTTAGTTGCTGATGATCGTAATCGAGAAGCCGAAGGAGATTTTGTTGGTTTAGCACAATTTGCTACTGGGGCAACGTTGAACACAATGGTTACTCATGGCCGGGGACTTGTTTGCGCACCGATGACGGCCACGGTTGCTAAACGGTTACAACTTGAGCCAATGACGCAGCATAATACTGAAACTTACGGTACGGCGTTTACGGTTAGTACAGATCATAAGACGACAAGCACTGGTATTTCAGCGTTTGATCGCGCAACTACAATTAAGGCTCTCAGTGATCCGACGGCACGGCCTGATGCTTTTGAACATCCGGGTCACGTTTTTCCACTCGTTGCTAAGGCGGGCGGGGTTTTAAGTCGACGCGGGCACACAGAGGCCGCCGTTGATTTAGCCCAAATTGCTGGGGTTGAGCCAGTTGCCTACATTTGTGAAACACTTAATCCTGACGGAACAATGGCGCGCTTACCGCAATTAGAGAAGTTGTCCCAGCAGTTAGGTCTGACCTTGATCACAATTGAAGAGTTGACCGCCTATCGTTATAGTTTGAACCAATCCGTTGTGACGGCGGCTGAAAAGGTCAAATTGCCAACACGTTACGGTGAATTTGATTTAACGGGCTATACATCCGAAAAGGATAGCCAAGTTCAATTATTTCTGACTAAAGGTAAACTGGATACAATGCAGCCAGTGCTATTACGGCTGCATTCGGAATGTTTTACTGGTGATATTTTTGGTTCAGAACGCTGCGATTGTGGTGAACAACTCCACGCTTCAATGGCACAAATTCAGCGCGCTGGGAACGGTGCTTTATTGTATTTACGCCAAGAAGGGCGGGGAATTGGATTACTAAATAAATTGCACGCTTATAAGTTACAGGAGTCTGGCTATGATACTTATGACGCGAATATTGAGCTTGGTTTTGCGCCAGATGAACGAGAGTACGGATTGGCGGCAGCCATTCTTCACGTCCAAAAAATTACACGAGTTCGCCTGATGACTAACAATCCCGCTAAAGTGGCGGCCTTAGAGAAATACGGAATTGAAGTTGTGGAGCGAGTACCAGTTGAGGTTAAACCTCGTCCAGAAAATATTAACTATTTAAAGACCAAGCAAGCCAAATTTCACCACATTTTACATTTAGCACAATAAAATAAATGAGTATTTTAGGAGGAAATTAAAAATGACTATTTATTCAGGTAACTTAACTTCAAAAGATGTCAAAATTGCAATTGTTGTTGCACGTTTTAATGAATTTGTAACGAGTAAATTATTAGGTGGCGCACTGGACGTTTTGGGACGGCACGAAGTAGCAGCCACGGATATTGATACTATTTGGGTTCCAGGTGCATTTGAAATTCCGGCGATTGCCAAACTATTGGATGCGTCCGGTAAGTACGATGGCATTATTACGCTTGGCGCTGTCATTCGCGGCGAAACTAGTCATTATGACTATGTTTGTAACGAAGTATCTAAAGGAATTGGTAGTTTAGCTTTAAATGGGAAAACACCGATTGTCTTCGGTGTATTGACAACGGAGAATGTTGAGCAGGCTATTCAACGTTCAGGAGCTAAGTCAGGTAATAAAGGTAGTGATGTTGCAACTAGTATTTTGGAAATTATTAATTTAAAGCGGCAATTAGTCACGGCAACAAAATAAGTTAACAGAAAATTATTACGTTTCCTGGTTTAGGCATAAAATCGCGTGGCAAATTGAAGTGAATGTTGTAAACTGATTATAAGGAATTTTCGATTCAGAAAATAAGCGATTTAATCAATCTGAACGTGATCTTTAAATTAAAAGAATTATGATGGAAGTTAGAATAATAGCCTTGAGTTTGCTAAGCCATCATTTTCTAGATCCGTGTGGCCGGCTATTGATCATAGATTTAAGGAAAAATGGTGGCCGATTAAACTTGCAAGTTTAACTGGACGTCACAGATTTTAAAGGAAAACGGAGGAAACGTTTTGGACGCTGTTAACTACATTGGGATTGCCTTTTGGCTTATTGTCTTAATCTTTATCTTCTTTACATTTCATAATATCCGTGTGCGCCGTTTAAAGCGGATTGTTGCCGGAGAAAAGGGCTTTTATTGGCCAGGATTCTTACTGTCTGGCTTGTTGATTGTCATTGCTTTTGCTGGTCTATGGTTAGCGAGTTACGCAACATTCTTTAGAAATGTTGATTTGACTGATAAACAGGAAATCAGTTTAAGTTATAAGTATAAGCCATTAGTGATGTCTTCTATTAACGGTCGCTTTTACGATGTTAAGGTTGAAAATGGCAACGGTAAGCAACCAACGCAATATTACACTTATTGGGTTGATGGGGCTCGTTACCAAATTTCAAGTAACAACGCAACGATTGTTTCAGGTGCACACCCCATGAATGTTAGTGCTGGTAATTATCCATGGAAGCATGATGAGTTGGCTAAGCAGGAAAAGAAAACTGAGCGGACTTTTGTTGCAACAATGACGGCAACTTATAAGTCGAATTTTATGAATGGATTGGGTATTCGAGCTGGGCGCAAAGCAACAACCTTTTCAATGATTCGTGTACCTAACTCATCGGTTATTTACATTAAAAAAGATAATTCTAAATAGAAAAAAAGCCGCTATTGCAGGAGAATTCCGCATGTAGCGGTTTTTTTCTATTTAGACGTTTAATGGATGTCGCTTTACTAAAAAAGCGTGCTAAGATAAGTCTAATGGTTGCGATGGGAGTGGAACAACAGTTGGTTTGGGTTCACTGCATAACGTGGGCTAACCTAATAGCCACACTATGATTACTAGATTAGCTGTAGTCGTGTTTGAAAAAAGCAGCTTCCTGAACACTTTTCAGACACGCTCTAAGGAGGTTTAAATGACATTACATTATGGCATTATGGGGGCAGCATCAATTGTACCGCGCTTCATTGCTGGTGTTGCTGCTAGTAAATCAAGTAAAGTTGTTGCGATTGCGGCGCGAAATGAAAAACGAGCGCAGAAAATGGCAAATGACTGGCAAATTGCAACGGTTTATCCGGATTACCAAACATTATGTGCGGCACCTGAAATTGACGTGATTTATATTCCGCTGTACAATCGTGCGCATTTTAACGGTGCCAAATTAGCGTTGGAAAATGGTAAAAATGTACTGTTAGAAAAACCATTCACGCTGTTTGCTGACCAGGCCAGGTCGTTATTTAAATTGGCCGCACAGAAACACGTTTTTTTGATGGAAGCACAAAAGGCAGCTTTTTTGCCAATTACACAGCAAGTTAAGGCACTAGTGACTTCTGGTAAATTAGGTAAGATTCACTATCTTGATTCCCAGAGTAGCCACGCCGGTGCAGCTACCATTCCTTGGTTTAATGATCTGGCCAGTGGCGGTGGCGCTTTTTATGGCAGCGCCGCTTACCCACTAGATTATCTTCAGGTTTTGCTCGGTTCCGCTGGTATCACTGGTGTAACGGGGCAAAGTATTCACGTTGGTAATGAAAGTGATCGTCAGGCCAGCGCGCTGATAAGTTTTGACTCGACTTTGGCCAGTATTTTTATAACCAGTACGTTTGACCTGGCTAGTCAGATGGTTATTCATGGTACAAAAGGTAAAATTATTATTCCTAATTTTTGGAAAACGGATCATGCATTTGTTACGCTAAATGATCAACCCACTAAAAGGTTAGCTGTTAAGCAACAAAGTGAATTTAGTTTTGAAGTTGACCACGTCGCAACCTGTTTACAAAAAGGGGAATTGGTGAGTCCAATAATGACGCCGGAAATCACAATTCAAACGTGTCAGATTATTGAGACGCTTTACCGAAAATGGTACATAAATTATGATCAACTTATGAGATAGAAAAATTGGTGTAATCAAGCGCATAATTAAGCGCGCTTGATTGCTAAGTACAGGACTTGAGCTTAGTGAAGAAACATACTGAATGGCTATTACTTTTTGGAACAAGTTTAGTTTCGTTTATGGGAACTTTAGATGCTAGTGTTGTTAATATTGCGATGCCAGATATTGCGGCAACATTACATATTCCGATGAACGTCGTGGAATGGGTTGCATCAGTTTATTTAGTGACAATCTGTGTCTTGTTACTTTTTTGGGGTAAATTATCTGATCAGATTGGCCGCGTGAATATTTTTCAGGTTGGGACACTAATTTTCATTCTTGGGTCAGCAATTTCTGGTTTTAGCTCGAGCTTAATTTGGCTTCTGATTGGTCGAGTTATCCAGGCTTTTGGAGCCAGCATGACGATGGCAACCAACTTTGGTATTATTACTGCTATTTTTCCAAAAAATATGCAGGGGCGTGCTTTCGGATTAAATAGTTTAGTATTACAAGTTGGCAACGTTGCTGGTCCTGGGGTTGGCGGGATTATTTTGTCGTATTTAAATTGGCACTGGATATTTTTCATTAACCTGCCAATTGGCGTTGCTGTATTCGTACTTGATTGGGCCATTTTTAAGCATGAAACCATTGTTTGGACTGATATTTCGGTTGACTGGCAGGGCTTTGGTTTGTACGCAATAATGATTATTTTATTCTTTGGAATGATTTTTTATGCCCAAGTTGTGGGATTCACTAATCCAATTAGTCTTCTATTACTTGCGGTGGCAATTGGATTACTGGTTAGTTTTATTTGGACCGAGCGGCATGTGGCTAACCCAATTATTCAATTAAAAGTATTTCGAAAGGCTAATTTTACGATTGGTCTAATAAGTGCCATGCTCGTTTACATCGTTGGCTATTTTTCTAACGTTATTATGCCTTTTTATTTAGAACGAACGCTAAATATGGCCCCCAAGGCAGCAGGCTTATTATTAATGGGTATTCCGTTGGCCAACGTTATTGCAGCACCAATTGGTGGTTATTTAACGGATAAATACGGAGCTGTCTTAATTTCATTTTTCGCGTTATTTATTTTTGTCATACCGCTCGTCTACTTCCAGCTAATCCAAATTACCTGGGCCGTTGGTTTAGTCTTTATCGTTATTTTATTTTTGGGGATTGGAAATGGTATGTTTCAAAACAATCCAATGATTATGGCCAGTGCACCACAAGCGTATCAAGGAGTTGCTGGTAGCCTGGCAGCATTGGCGCGTAATATCGGGATGACTATTGGATTAAGCGTCGCTACGACGAGTCTTTACGCCGGAATGAGCATGAAGGCGGGGTATAAGCTAACAACTTACCCAGTAGGCCATCCAGCGTATTTTATGGTCGGAATGCATTTTTCGTACGGTCTAGCTCTAGGTTTAATTTTAATTGCAATAGCTTTGGTTGGTTGGGTCTTGAAAACAAAGGGACCGTGGCCAGTTTAATTATGGGCTAAGATAGCGCTTGCAAAATAGAGTGAGTTAAGCTCATAATTGAGTCAAAGCATTATTAATATAGTCTGATAGTAAAAATTTAAGTGCTTTTCCTAGGTTGTGTTTGGGAAAGCAGGCCCTCGTGCTTGCCATACTTCAACTTGGCGCTCTTTGCTACAAGAATAGATAACATTCGTAGCATCAAGATTATTAGTGCTCTAGGCTGCGATTTGAATTTTGGTTTATCCTAGTCTGATCGTCAGCGAGCCAGTAATAATCCGCAATTACTGAGTAGAACCTGAACGCTTTTCCAAACACTTCCGATACTAGGATTATAAAAATAATTCTTGAAAGTTTCTTGAAAATTCCTGAATGACTTGCTTTTAAGCAAGAAAATGCTTACTATTTCTATGAAAGCAAAAAACCTAAAATGGAGATTGCTCATGTCAGAAGAATACTTTGACCCAAAGTTAAAGTTGATCACGCTTAATGCTAATAAACCATTAGCGGAGAAGATCGCGAAGGAAGTCGGTGTCTCACTAGGTAAGGCATCAGTCAATCAATTTAGTGATGGTGAAATTCAAGTTAATTTGGAAGAAAGTATTCGTGGTGATGAAGTTTTCGTTATTCAATCAGTTTCTGATCCAATTAATCAAAGTTTGATGGAATTGATGATTATGATTGATGCGCTACGACGTGCCAGTGCTAAGCTTATTAACGTTGTCATTCCTTACTATGGTTATTCCCGGCAGGATCGTAAAGCACGTGCCCGGGAGCCAATTACGGCCAAGTTAGTTGCCAATATGTTAGAGATGGACGGTGCAACGCGGATCATTGCTTTAGATTTACACGCAGCACAGTTACAAGGATTCTTCGATATTCCGGTGGATCATTTACAAGCAGCGCCATTACTTGCCAATTATTTCATTCAGCACAACTTAACTGAGGACGTTGTCATTGTTTCGCCTGATCACAGCAGCGTTGCACGTGCTCGCCAAATGGGAACGCTACTTGGTGGCGCACCAATTGCAATTATTGATCGGCGCTACTCAAAGGCTGAGCAAACCGAAAATTTAGAAATTATCGGGGACGTTAAGGGTAAGACGGCCATCATTGTTGATGATATGATCGATACTGGTAGTCGAGTGACAACTTCTGTTGAGGCTTTGAAGAATGGTGGGGCTAAGGATATTTATGCGGCTGCTACTCATGCCGTTTTTTCCGATCACGCAACGCAAAAATTACAGGCCTCGGCTTTAAAGAAAGTTATCGTGACCGATTCGGTTCAAATTCCTGAAGGTAAACAATTCCCTAAATTAGTGGAACTATCCGTTGGTACTTTGATTGGTAAGGCGATTAGTTTAATTCACGCTGATCAACCCATTGATCATTTATTTAAAACAATTTCTGAAAAGAACGAAGATTAAAAAGATAGTTACAGCTAAGCAAATAAAATATTTAGAAAAATAAATAGGAGCTATGGTAAAGAACACTTCTTACCACGGTTCCTATTTTTCTATGGGATTAAAAGTAATAAAACTGGTTGGCCGCTTTATCTAAATAACAGTCATTTTCATGAAAATTAAGTAAAATTGGCCAGAAAGATAGTTTTTTCTTTGAATTTTTGTTACATTATAAAATAATGATAAAAAGATTAATGTAATTGTAATTTAATAACTATAAGAAAGTGAGTGGATGATAATGCGTGCTGTATTAACGGTAATTGGTAAAGATCGAGTCGGAATTATTGCGGGGGTCAGCCAAAAATTGGCGGCCTTGCAGGTAAATATTGTGGATGTAACGCAGACGATTATGCAAGAAAATTTTACGATGATGATGATGTGTGATCTTCCGGAAAAAGCGGACTTTGCGGGAATTAAAGAAAGTCTCAATAGTGTTGGTGAAACTTTGGGAGTTCAGATCCGAATTCAACGCGAAGATATTTTTACTGCAATGCATGAAATTTAGAGAAGGGAGCAGGCCATGCAAACTAACCAAATATTAGAGACAATGCGAATGATTGACGAAGAAAACTTAGATATTCGAACGATTACGATGGGCATTTCGTTGCTGGATTGTATTGATGCTGACAGTGATCGTGCGTGCACTAAGATTTATAACAAGGTAACAACGAAAGCAAAAGATCTGGTAAAAATTGCAGAAACGATTGAAACAGAATACGGTATTCCAATTATTCATAAGCGAATTTCAGTCACTCCAATTAGTATTATTGCGGCCGCAACACCGGATACGGATTACGTTAAATTTGCTCAAGTATTGGATAAGGCGGCACGAGCTGTCGGGGTTAATTTTATTGGTGGTTTTACAGCCTTGGCGCAAAAGGGCTATCAAAAAGGTGATCGAATTCTGATTAATTCTATTCCTGAGGCGCTTGCCGTGACGGACTATGTTTGCTCATCAGTTAATGTTGGCTCTAGTAAAGCCGGAATTAATATGGATGCTGTTCGGGACATGGGTGAAATAGTTAAACAAACGGCGGCCAAATCAACTTTGGGTCCGGCCAAGTTGGTTGTTTTTGCGAACGCAGTTGAAGACAATCCGTTTATGGCGGGTGCATTCCATGGTGTCGGTGAGGCAGATGTTGTGATTAATGTTGGCATTAGTGGTCCTGGTGTCGTTAAACGGGCCTTGGAAAAAGTTAAAGGGCAACCTTTTGACGTTGTTGCCGAAACTGTCAAAAAGACGGCCTTTAAAATTACCCGGGTTGGCCAAATGGTTGGTAAATTGGCCTCAGAACAGCTTCAGGTACCATTTGGGATTGTTGATTTATCATTAGCACCAACGCCAAAAGTGGGGGACTCGGTTGCTCGTATTCTAGAGGAAATGGGTTTGGAGCAAGTTGGTACCCACGGAACAACGGCGGCCTTAGCGTTGTTGAATGATGCAGTGAAAAAAGGTGGTGTTATGGCCTGTAATCAAGTTGGTGGATTATCCGGGGCCTTTATTCCAGTGTCTGAAGACGAAGGGATGATTGCCGGTGTCCGCAGCGGATCGCTAAATTTGGAAAAATTAGAGGCAATGACGGCCGTTTGTTCGGTTGGCTTAGATATGATCGCAATTCCGGGTGATACGCCGGCCACAACAATTGCTGCTATGATTGCGGATGAGGCCGCAATCGGGATGATTAATAACAAAACAACGGCCGTTCGCGTGATTCCTGCTAAAGGTAAAAAAGTAGGTGACCAAGTCGAATTTGGCGGTCTGCTAGGAACGTCACCCGTCATGGCCGTTAATCCAGCTTCTTCGGCTGATTTTATTGGTCGTGGCGGCCATATTCCAGCACCAATTCATTCTTTTAAGAACTGATTATCGTGGTAAACTAGTAAAGTAAGTAGCGTTTATTAGATAGCTAACTCGGCTGCCTAATAAACGCTTTTTTGTGGCGTAAAAGAATTATATTTTTGAAGGTGCTCATTTTAGGTGGAAGAATGCTAGTAGTAGAACAGTCCCAGTGAAGGAGGGAAACTTTTGCAAGAAATTAATAAAAAGCGTTTTAGTTGGCCGCTATTTTTAAGCCCCTTTATTTCACGTCTCGGCGATGGACTTTATATCTTTGGTTTAAATTGGTTTATTGTAAAGGCAACTGGTGCCGCCGCGCAGCTTGGCATTGTTCAGGGAATTGGGGGATTAGTTTTAGTTTTAGGGGACCTTTTTGCCGGACCATTAGTAGACAATTATAATCGCAAGTGGGTCATGATTTTATCGGATTTAATTAGTGCTATCGCCTGCCTTATTTTGGCGCTGCTCATTGATATTCGCCACCCCGTTTTTTACCAGCTTATTTTATTAACTAGTATTCTCGATATTGGGTTAGCTTTCAATTTTCCGGCCGCGAAGGCAATTATTCCCGAGCTTATTAAACAGAGTAACCTAACGCGCTTTAATGCTTGGATTAACACTGCTTTTAATTTTGCTGATATCTTTGCACCATTGTTGGGTGGTGTTTTGTTAACTTTCAAATGGTTAAATTTTCGTGCTTTTTTGGTTATTAATGCTGGGTCATTTTTACTATCTTTATTTTTGGGGTTGATGCTGCGTTATCACTTTCGAGGCTCACAGCACAAACAATTATCAATATTGACTAGTTTACGTGATGGCATTAATTATTGCTTACAACACACTGTTTTGGTTCAGATGATTGTTGTTGATGGGTTACTGAATATTTTTTATGCCGCGCTCAATTTATTAATGCCCTATGAAGTTAATCATTACTTTGGTGGCAACGAAAAACTTTATAGTTACGCGCTAAGCCTAATGGCCATTGGCGGCTTAGTTGGTGGTTTGAGTCTGGCGGGGCAAAAACGTGTACTGCACATGAATAGTGTGTACCGCGACGTAATTACTTTCAGTTGTTTGCTGATTTTAAGCGGTCTTTTTGTCCATTATTGGGTATTGTTGGCGGCAGCAACTGTTTATGGCTTTTTCATGTCACGTTTAGGCGTTCAAATGATTACCCTTGTTCAAAACGAAACATCAGTAAATTATTTAGGTCGTGTTTTCGCTATTTGGTTCTTATCAGTTGATGCTTTACACCCAGTTGGTAATTTTATTTTCGGTTTTATTATTGATTGGCTGAAGCACCAAATATTTAGTTTGATTGGCGGTTTAATGTTGTTATTACTACTTTTAGTTCGAAGAGCGTTTCACGTGAAACAAAAAAAGAGCAGGTAGGTTTGAAAAATCGGTCAATAAAGTTGGCCAATTATTCAATCTAATCCTGCTCTTTTTATACCCGAAATTAAATAGTTAATGACGTTATCGATAATTAGGATATGCCTTGAAATTATATTGCGCAGTAGTAGCTAAAGGGACAAGGTAGATCGTGTTTAAAAAAACAGTTTCCTGTGCTTGCCATGTTTCAACTTAACGATCTAGACTGCGATTCGGGTTTTGATTCATCTTAGTCCGATCGACATCATCGGTAACGCTTGGAACCTAGTGCTTTTCCCAACACGCCTTAGAATCTAAACGAGACACGTGCTAATCTAAATTATTTCGTTAATACGCTTTTTCCTGGTTTAAAGATAAATAACTTACTAAATACGTAGTTGGCAGCAATAATAACAATATTATCAATGACTTTAACTAACAAAGGATTGCCCTTCAAAATTGAAATACCAAGCCACATCATACTGACATCTAGCAAAAGCGACAGAATTCGGAAAAAGAAAAAACTACCAAGTTCGCGTACTAGCGCTGTATTAGTGTTTGTTTTCGAATTAAAAACCCAGCGTTTATTAGTTATATAAGCAAAAAGAACGGATAAAAACCACGCAATAACGTTAGCTAGTTGATAATTAAGGCCTGTAAAATGATTTAAAGTTGTAAAAACAATAATATTGATCAATGTTGTTAGGCCGCCGAAAAATAAATAGTTGGTGAGATTTGCGTAGCGAGCGTAAATTAATTTGATTTTCTTCATTTTTACACCTCACAAGTAAGATATTGCTTTTTTATTTTCGAAAAAAGATGACGTAAATTGTGATTCTACTGTATTTTTAACCACACTAGTTATGAATTGGTGTTGTAAATTGATAAATTAAAGAACTATCTTTGAAAGGCTGATTGTTAATTAAAAGTGGGTGTGGCGCCAATTTATAACTTTGAGTTCTTACCAATTCTACTTTTTGTGGAGAAGGCAAGGTGTTTTTTAAAACAATTTCATATTTCCCGGGCAATAATTTCTGCTTAATACCAAAAGTTGTTGCCACGTGATTTAGGGAATAACGCTTATGCCGGTCAATTGATACAAGCTTTGCCTCTAAGTGTGTCTGGTGTGGTACTGAAATTGATAGCTTAGTAGCAGTATGATTAAGGGTGATTCTTTGCGCGATTGTTGTGTTTTGCTGAATCAAGGTTGGTTTTGCTTTATATTGCAGTGAAAGTTGACTTCGCTGTCCGGCTACAATCATTGGTTTGCCGGTTATCAGCGGTTTAGTTTCCGTCGCGAAAATAAAAGCAGTGATTAGAAGTACACCGCCAAAAAATAAATTACGATTTTTTTGGTGGTAAATGGCTAAATTAGGTTCTGTTTCCTGAGCCGTAAAGGCATTAATTAAAAGTAGTAATGGTAAAAGTGGCTGACCGTACCTACTTTCTGCTTCCCAAATTAATACGTGAAAGGCTAAATAGCCAACAGCCAACACAATTGCTAAATCTCTGATAGATTTTACTTCATAGTTTCTTTTAGTAATTAAGGCTAAATATTTTATAAAGGCCAAGCCATAAATAGAAATGAAACCAACGCGCATTAGTAAAGAACCCAGCAGGCTTAGTTGAACTTCGTACTTTTGGTAGATTGCGGGTGCTTCAATATAGCCACCACTGTAGGATCGTTGAATATGACTGACATTTAATAAAATCCCGGCCTTTAAAAGCCACCGTTTAACAACGCCACGGACACCTAAAGTTTCAATTCGCTTAGGTAATGCTCGTTTTGTATAATTTTGGCGCGCTGTCTTAGTTGGCAATTGTGTCATTTTTTTGACGTCAGCACCAACGTAAGTTCCGTTACCCTTTGGATTGTAGCTCATCCAAATCCAATGAGTTGTTGGTAATTGGTATTTAGAATTATTTGTAAAATCAACGGTACGGGTAATGGCCATTCTGGCTGGTACGGTTGCCGCAAAGCCAAGTAGTATAACCATTAAAGGCAATAAATACTTAAGCAATGTCTTACGATCCTCTAGAAATAGGGCAATTAGTAAAATGGCGATTGCAACTGCGAAAACAATTAAGTTGGGTTTAAGCAGTTGTCCAAGCAAGATCAATAGGAACAACAAAATACCATTGAACACTTTACTTTTTTTAGAGAGTTTATTCCATTGAGCCAAAATCGTAAAACAGAGAATTAAACAAAATAGGATTGGTAGATCTGAGTAAAACACTTGTAAATAATAGGTGTAGGCAAACGGACTAATCAAGAAAAAAAGTAAGGCAGCGAGTGTGCTACTATTTTGCTGACTAAGGCGGCGAATACTGGTTAAGGCCACTAGAATAAAACCATCAAGCAGGCCCAAAGATAATAAATGTAAGGCGGTGTTGGTTGATAGGTGAAAAATTAGCGTCAGTTTGAACCATTGTGATAGTAAAAAGGCCAACGGCACGTTGTTAGGATAGCGCCAAAAATAAGTTGAAGAACTCCAGACATGTTGGCCCTGGCTTAAATGTTCCGCTTGATAGAGCACTCTAAAGGGATCGTGGTAAATCGTTACTGGCAGGTAACGTAAAATAATGAGTTGAATAATAAATATCAACGTAAGCCCAATACCAAGAGTCCAGCTAACAGTTGTTTTATTCAATTGATTCGTTTTTATTTTAAAATAAGGCCAGATGTACCAAAGTATTGCACCAATAATGATAACGAGACTACTTAACTTAATGTTTTGGGGATAAACAATATTTGAAATAATACCAATTAATAAACCACTGGCCAAGAGTAGTGGGAATAATTTCATTAGATTAAGTTTCTTTGCCATAGCTATTCTCCGATCGTTGTTTCAATTGTAAAGCGCGGTCGTTGTTTAGATTCGGTCGTTAATTTACCGATGTACTCGCCAATAATGCCAAGGCTAAACATTTGTAGACCACCTAAAATCCAAATTGAAATCATTAATGATGACCAACCGTGCACAGTCAAACCCAACCATTTAGTAATTACAGAATAAAATAGGGCGATGACGCCTAATGAACTTGCCAGCACACCAAGTAATAAAATAGCGCGGACTGGCGCAATTGAAAAGGAAGTTAGTCCGTCCCAAGCAAAGGCAATCATCTTTTTAAGTGGATACTTTGATTCACCGGCCAATCTTGGCGTTCGTTTGTAATAAACTTTATCGGTTTTAAAGCCCAACATAGGAATAATTCCACGAATAAACAAATTACGTTCCTTGTACTGTAAAAGTGTTTGAATAGCCCGTTTGGACATTAGGCGGAAGTCGGCGTGATTTTGAATCAATTTAACCCCTAATAGATTAAGCGTTTTATAAAACATTAGTGCAGTATTGCGTTTAAACCACGTGTCAGTGGCCCGATTATTCCGAACACCATAGACAATATCCGTTCCGTTAGCAAACTTAGCGGCCATTTTTGCGATGGCTGTTGGATCATCTTGTAAGTCTGCATCAATTGTGACGATAACTGCGGCCGTCTTAACGGCTGTCTGCATGCCTGCAATTAGGGCATTTTGGTGGCCAAAATTACGACTAAATTTAATTCCGGCAACGCGATCATTATTTTGGTGTTCTGTTTTAATAATGTCCCAGGTTTTATCAGTTGAGCCATCATCGACAATTAAAATATCTGATTTTTGATCAAACAGTAAATCTTTTATTAGATCGTTCTCGACTTGAAGTAGCCGTTTAATTGTTGAAGGCAGTACTTCTTCCTCATTAAATGCGGGAACAACGATTGTTAGTTTTTCCATTTTAATTTTCCCCTTTCATCAGGTTAGTTTTTAAAAATTTAAAGTCGGATTCAAGATAATAAATATACGCCACGCGAGCTACTTCCCACCAAGCGATTGCTAGTAATAGGCTGGCCAGGACGTCGCTTGGAAAATGATCCCGTAAGTAGACTCGGGAAAAGGCAACTACGCCAAACCAAACAATTGCTAGTAACGAGACTAGGAGTTGGACTTCTTGGTCTTCCAGTAAGGGCACAATAATAAAAAGGATCGTTAATACTAAAATAGCCGTACTAAACGTGTGACCGCTGGGATAGCCAAAGCCGGTATCCTTGATTAGCTGTCCTAGTGGTCGTGGGCGGCGGACCAACTCTTTAACTACGAACGTAACTGCGTCACCGCCTAATTGCGCTAGTGCGATCCAAACAGCAATGAGCCAATCACGCCTTATCCAAAAGGCACCGGCAAGTAAGAGTGTTAAAACGACATCTACTGCAGGACTGCCAAAAAAGGCTAGGGTGGAAAAAATTTGCGTGCGGGTTGGATTTACTAGGCCGGCTAGTAATTGTTGAATGTTCGTATCAAAGTTTGTTAACCAGAATGGTTCCAAGTGAACAGCTACTGTTAGGCCTAAAAAGAGAATGAAAGCGACGATCCCAACGGTCAGCCAATTTTTATTTTTATGCATTTACATCAGTCCCTTTAGATTTTCTTTTTAAACTTATTAAAATTGCTGGTAGAAGTGAGATTACAATGATTGCTAGCATAATTAACTCAAAATGTGTTTTAACGATCGTAATGTTGCCGAAGAAGTATCCGGCCAGAACTGCAACGCTAACCCAGGCGATACCGCCTAAAACATTGAAAAGAATAAATTTGCGGTAGTGCATTTTACTAACACCAGCCGTAAACGGAATAAGGGTGCGAATTACCGGCATGAAACGGCCTAAAAAGATGGCACTGTTACCGTGATTATGGAAAAATTGTCCTGCTTCCTTTAAATATTTTGGCTTAATCCACCTCTGCCATTTTGGCTTGGTCAGATGTTGACCAAAGTGGTGACCGATTTCAAAGTTCAGACTATCACCGGCAATGGCTGCAATTGAAAGTAAGATAATTAAAGTGATGTGGTTTAATGAATGTGCCGTCATCGCCGCAATTGAGCCACTGAGAAAAAGTAATGAATCACCAGGTAAAAACGGGAAAACTACTAGCCCAGTCTCAACGAAAATAATGATGAATAGGCCGCCGTATACTAAACCACCATATTGGGCGATGAGACTGGGGAGTAAGTGGTTCATGTTTAAAATGGAGACGAGAATTTCGGTAACCATATCAATTCCTCTTTTCTTGATTAAAGTACGGGTAAAAACCAAATATTTCTTAGGTTAGTTATTCTGATCTAATATTTTTGAAGTCATTCGAAATTAACGACTGGTTTTTAGTTCTTATTCAGCATATTAGGTTTACGCTGGCCTAAAAAGAGCCTTTAAATAAAACGAAAATGAGAATTTTTCAGAAAGAAAGACCAAATAGCTTTTAAGGTGATTGCTAGTGGCCTTAATCTGAGAAATTCTCAAAGAGCTAAATTTGGGCAATAAAAAAATCTCTTGCAAAAAAACAAGAGATTCAGGGTGTGCCTTAGATTTAGTGCGTTTACGCAAATCGGTTAGGAAGGCACTCGTAAAAGTAGTTTCCTAATTTTACCTAAGCGAGTAGTTCGTTATTACAAGGTTAGCGAAAAAATCGTGCCTTGTGGATGGTTATCGCTAATTTTAAGTTTGATATGATTCAAATCAGCCAATTGTTTTACAATCGCTAGGCCAAGACCAGTACCGGGAATTGATCCGCGAATTTCAGCATTGCGGTAAAAACGCTCAAAAATATGTTCTTTATCTACGGTGCTAATACCAATTCCTTGATCAATTACTTGAATCAGAACCGTATTTGCGGACTTTTTTAAAATTAATCGAATTTCGCTATCTTTAGCCGAATATTTGTTAGCGTTGTTTAAAAGATTCACAACAATTTGATTAATACTTGCTTCGTGAGCAGTAATTTTAATGTTAGGCGGGATTTCAGTAATTATTTTCTGCTGAACCAAGGGGGTCATTTTATTAACCACTTTGGCTAACGCTTGACTAAGATCGAATTCGGAAAAATCTAAAACCAGACGATCTGCTCTGGAAAGCGTTAGTAGGCTATCTACTAACGCTTGCATTTGGTGTGATTCGTCGTTAATATAATTGACTGATTTACGAATGATTTCCGGGTGTTCTTCTCCCCGGCGTTGGATTAGCTGGGCGTGACTTCTGATCGTCGCAATTGGCGTTCGTAGTTCATGCGCCGCATTTGAAACGAATAGTTTTTCCTTTTCAGATTGCTGATATAACCGATTAAGTAGGCGGTTAAAACTATTCGCCAGATTGGTGACCTCTGTTGGTCGATCAGGGACGGGAAGCTGTGTGGCCTGTTGACTTGGTTTTGTCGAAATTGATTCTGCACTTGCAGTCAGCTTAGTTAGAGAATTAGTCAATCGGTCAGCGATAGCGTGGATGTATAACGGACTAATCATTAAAGTTAAAATTAAAATAATGATGGCGACTAATACGACTCGTTCTAATGTTTCTAATTGAGAATTTAAATTAGTCCAAAGTTCGTAATCAATTCCGCGAGCGTGCCCCGTATTATAATAAAGGGGACCGACATCTTTCCGGTAGTAAAGGCGTTTAATAAACGGAATTTTTTGGGGCTTAACGCTTAATAATTTTTTGGTACCCGGGGAATAATAATTTTTAATTGTTGCATCTTTTCGCCTATTATTCACTTGTACATAACTTGTACTTGTATCAAGTGTGCTGTTTAAGCGCCAATTTTTCCAATCGTCGTTACCATCAATAACGGCCTTTTTAAGACTACCAATAATATTAAACGAATTGATTTGGCTGGTTTCTAGTAATTGATGACCGACTGCAAATACAGTTGTCATACTGGAAAGCAGGATAATAACCGTGATCATTAAAATAAAGCTACGTAACATAATTGAGGCACTATTTTGTTTAACTTTAAATTTCATACCTTTAGCTCCTACCTAATCATTAACTGATAGTACGTAACCAATACCACGGACGGTGTGAATTAATTTTTTCTTATCGGCAAAACGATCAATTTTATTTCTCAGGTAGCGAATATAAACATCAACAATGTTTGGTTGACCATCGAAATCAACGCCCCAGACTAGATTAAGTAGTTCATCACGCGTAAAGGTTTTGCCAGCATCTTTGAACAGCGCTAACAGCAATCTAAACTCCCGTTGAGTTAACTGGATATTATGTTCACCGCGCATTACCTGGCGCTTATCAATATTCAAAGTTAAGTCGTCAAGCTTATAAATTGAGGTCGTTTCTTTTGCCTGCATTTGTCGTGGTCGTCTGAGCACAGTTTGCATCCGCGCTAATAATTCTTCTGTATCAAACGGCTTGGTCACGTAGTCATCGGCGCCACTAGTTAGCCCGGCAACCTTATCACCAGTGTAATCACGAGCCGTTAGCATGATGATTGGGACGTCACTTTCGCGCCTAATTCTACGTAATACTCCGAGGCCATCTAGTTTAGGCAACATCCAATCCAAAATAAGCAGATCAATTTCAGTTTGTTTTTGGTTAAAAATAGTAACAGCGCTAAGCCCATCAAAGGCCGTCAAAACTTGATAATCCTCAAATTGGAACTCTGTTTTCAATGAAGCAACCAATCCCTTTTCGTCTTCAACTAATAACACGGTCTTACCCATCGTAAAGCAACCTCCACAGTGTTTTCAAAAAGATAATTTTCATTTGCACTCAACTTTGTACCTGCTTGTAGTTTACTGCAAGTCTTTGATCAAAATAAATAGCAGCGGTTTAAATTTAACTTATATTTTTCCAAACCAAAATAATATGAGCATTAAGTAAAGAAGGAAAATATGTCAGTCAATCATTGCTGAACCAAATCATAAATTCCGTGTCTTTAATTATTTACCGGGCCATCTGGATCTTGAAGGTAGAAGCCGTAATCAAGAATCGTTTCTTTAGCGTGGACATCGAAGCGGCGGTCATCGTACCGTTCAAAGAAATAGGTCAGGTGTTCCCAGTCGGTTTGTTGTGCAATTTTGGCCTTCTTCAGTGCATTAAAGGCCGTTTTCATTGGCTGATCACCAAAGAGTTCGTTATTATCCGTCCGACCACTGACCCAAGCGACACCAACACTGGACTGTCCCAGAATGAAGCTCTCAAAACCTTGGGGAATGGGCGTACCAATATCAAATAGATCACCGATCCAATAAGAAAAGTGGCCCGCACTTTCATTTATGAAACCATAGGCACTACCGCCACTGTAAGGATCATTTTCCTTTCGTAGTTGAGCAAATAAATCATTTGCAAACCACTGTTGCCATAAATGATCAAAGGTACCATTTTGCCGATCGTGATTATCATAAGGACGACCAATGAATTCAAGTGGTGGAAATTGCTGTTTTTCTAAATGTGTAATTTTCAACATGAGCAGCACTCCTTATATAAATGATTAATTTCAGTATAACAATCATTCGTGACTAGGCGTATTAATTCCACAGAAAAATCCCTTCATGATAGATAGATGAATTAGATCATTTCGTCTACCAACTATGAAGGGATTCTCGTTGTGGCAAAAGTTGCTTTTGGCACAGCTTTAGTTTTTTACGGTTTAACGACATCGTGTAATGAGCGGTAAATTTCGAAAATTATACACTTGGCAAATACTTTTTATAAGCACATTATTTATTTTGTTGTGCTACATTAGTGACGTGTTCGCTAGAACGAGCTTCATAGCGCTTATAGGCGTGAACTGCAAGCCCTAGAACGGCACCAACCAAGGCTGGTACTAACCAGTCCATACCGTATTTAGCAAGTGGGAAAAAGCCTTGTTGGAAACTCGTCATTGCTTTACCAAAGCTACTTTGGCTAACAATGGCTGGGAAGGCAGCTACCATATCGAAAACGGCGGGGACACAGGTGAAGATAACGACGAAAGCATAAACGACGGAATCGCGTTTGAATAATGGCGAGAAAACGGATAGTAAGATTAAAACCATTGCTAGTGGGTACAGGAACATCAACATTGGCGTTGACCAAGCGATGATTTGATTGAGGCCGACGTTAGCAACCAAGAAAGAAGCCAAGGTTGTAAAAGTTAACCAGGCACGGTAACTAACCTTTGGAAAGTGTTTATGGAAGTCTTGAGCAAAGGCAGCAACTAAGCCAATGGCAGTGGTTAAACAAGTAACAGTGATCAAGGCGGCTAAGACAGCCTGACCAGCTACACCTAAATAATGATTAACGACTTGATCAAAGGCAACCCCACCATTTGCAGAAACTTTGAATTTACCAAGTGACATTGCACCAACAAAGATTAGACCAATGTAGATTAAGGCCTCAAGTCCCATTGAAAAGACACCAGCACGTGCAGTTACAAGTGCGATACCATTAGGACTCTTTTTACCTAAAGAACGAACGGCAGTGACAACTGTAACCCCAAATGCTAAGCCGGCCAAGGCGTCCATTGTGTTGTAGCCCTGCAAAAAGCCGTTTGTGAAGGCACCAGAAGTATAAGCGGCAGTGACGTGTTGCGTAGCCGCGTGACCCATAGGATTACTGAAGGCTAAGAAGAAAACAAAGGCCAGCAACAATAGGAATAATGGGTTTAGTAATTTACCAACGTTAGAGACAATTTTATTTTGTTCTAGAGCAAAGAATAAAGCTAAGCCAAAGAAGACGGCGGAGAAAACTAATAAACCTAACGTTTGAAATTTAGCGGGAACAAGTGGGGCTAAACCAACTGTATAAGAAACAGTGGCAGTCCGTGGTGTTCCGAAAAGAGGTCCGATTGTACCATGAATAAGAACCATGAAGACAAGGGCGAACACAGTACCTAGTGGCCGGCCAATGTCATAAACACCTTCCGAACGAGTGATGCTGATTGCAAGTACGGAAAGAAGTGGCAGTAAAACCCCAGTAACTAAGAAACCTACAGCGGCCGTAACCCAGTGACCGCCAGCCAGTTGACCTAAATGTAAGGGGAAAATTAAATTGCCGGCACCAAAGAATAGGGCAAATAACATGGAACTGACAACAACATAATCGCGTTTTGTAAGTTTACGTTCTTCATTTAACATAATATAACCGCTCCTTTTATGATTAAGAGAATGATGAAATCTAGTCATTCCCTAGAATGACTTATGATCAATGAGTTGATGTTGTAATGTAAGCAGTAAATAACTGACCGACTTCAAAAATAATTTAATTCAAGTTATGATTGCCTCATCAAATAATTGGTGAGGTGATTTTTATTGGATAAACCGGATATTGTTCAAATTAAAATGGATCATTCTGGTTCTCAATCGCG
>NZ_RHNQ01000023.1 GCF_003946275.1 Loigolactobacillus backii | reverse complement strand
ATGTAAAAGACAAACCGATTTCTCAATTTCGAGAAGCCGGTTTGCCTTTTTTAAACGGTCGATTATTTACTGCTTACGATCAAACTACAACAAATGCGCACCAAACCAAATAAAAAAACAGCATTAGAAGTTGCCTAACTTCTAACGCTGTAAAATTGGCTATCAACAGGATTTGACAGAGAGCCAAATAAATCTAACAATTAGACCGCACTTTACATTAATAACATCTAATAAAGCTCAAGGTATTGATCACGTTCCCATTGCGAAACAACCTGGCGGTATGAAGCCCATTCCAAGCGTTTGCTTTCAAGGAAGCTTTGATAAAGATGTGGTCCCAGTGAAGACTTTAATACCTCATCACCTTGCAAAACCTTTAACGCAGTATGCAACGTTGATGGCAAATCAATAATATGATTTGCTTCTCGTTCATCATCATTCATCCGGTAAATATTGCGGTCAACTGCTGGCTGTGGTTCTGCCTTTTGGCGAACACCATCTAAACCAGCCTCCAGCATTGCGGCAATAACCAAATATGGATTAGCTGTTGGATCAACACTACGCAACTCCAAACGGGTTGATAAGCCTCGTGATGCAGGTATTCGAACTAGTGGTGAACGATTTTTGCCTGACCAGGCCACGTAAACTGGTGCCTCAAAACCAGGAACTAAACGTTTGTAAGAGTTAACGGTTGGGTTAGCAATTGCCGTCAATCCGTGAGCATGGCTTAAAAGACCAGCTAAGAAGTGGTAAGCATCATCTGATAGCTGCATCTCACCTTTTTCATCGAAGAAGGCGTTTCCTTTATCATGGAACAAAGACATATTCATGTGCATGCCAGATCCATTTATACCATCCAATGGTTTGGGCATAAAGGTAGCGTGCAAACCATGCTTACGGGCAACCGTTTTAACAATCAATTTAAAAGTCTGAATTTTATCTGCCGCAGCTAAAGCATTAGAATATTTAAAATCAATTTCGTGTTGGCCCGGTGCAACTTCATGGTGACTAGCCTCAACTTCAAAACCCATGTTTTCCATTTCAAGAACAATGTCCCGCCGACAATTTTCACCTAAATCAACGGGGGCAAGATCAAAATAACTACCCTTATCATTAAGATTCAAAGTTGGTTGACCCTTATCATCTAACTTAAATAAGAAAAATTCTGGTTCAGGTCCAATATTAAAATCAGTAAAACCAGCTTCACGCATCTCGTCAAGGACACGAATCAAATTATTTCGGGGATCGCCCATAAATGGTGTACCGTCAGTATTATAGATCCGGCAAATTAGGCGCGCGACCTTCCCGTGTTCAGAACCCCATGGGAAAATCATCCAGGTATCTAATTCTGGATATAAGTACATATCACTTTCTTCAATGCGAACGAAACCGTCAATTGAAGAACCATCAAACATAATCTTATTATTCAATACCTTTTCTAGTTGATTAACCGGAACTTCAACGTTTTTTATAATTCCGCCAATATCAGTAAACATTAAACGGAGAAATTGAACATTTTCATCCTTAACAATCTGACGAATCTCATCTTTTGTGTAGTTAACTTTTGCCATCATATTGCTCCTTATATTAATTTACAGAGGCCTGTGCGTATGAAAAAGAGTTGTTGAACTCTGATCTTCGTTAGTTAGGCGCCCAGCCTGTAGTAATTCATCATGGAAAATTCGGCGAACATCCTCATCTGTGACGGGCTTTTTCAGATCGGCCTGCTTCTTTTGTTTCGCGACTTCTTTCATGTCATAAATATGTTTAATTCCCGCCATATTTATACCCTCTGCCAAGTAGTCCTTAATTTCCAATAAAACATCAATGTCATTCAATGAATACATTCGTCGGTTTCCGTCGTTTCGCTTCGGGTGAATTAAATCTTGCTCTTCATAGTAGCGAATCTGACGTGCGGTAAGATCAGTTAGCTTCATCACCGTACCAATTGGAAAAACAGATAACGAACGTCGCAGCTCTTTCTCTTTCATAGCGACCCTCCCTTTAGACAAACTCATCATAACAAGGCCAAAACTATTTGTCAATAACTTATGTTATGTTTTATAACATAGCCTATGAATGCCGGCCAGACCAATTTATTTAAAGTATGCTTAGGGCCTTTGTACTCGGCTAACACAGGCTATTTATAGCGATAAACTACCAGTCATGAAATAAAAACTTTACTTGGTTTTCTTTTTGCTAAAAAACGTTTCGTTAACTGCAGAAGTGATGGCCAGCTTTACGTGTTCAAACGTTAAACCACCCTGCAAATAAAGTGTGTACGGTGGGCGCAATGGTCCATCCGCCGAAAGCTCAACACTAGCACCTTGAACAAAGGTTCCAGCGGCCATAATAATCTCGTCTTCATAGCCGGCCATGGCTTCGGGAATTGGTGTAACGTAGGCATCAACTGGCGAATACTTCTGAATTGCCGCCGCAAATTTAGTCATTAGCTCAGCTTGACCAAAATTAATCGTTTGAATTAAATCCGTTCTGGGTGCATCCCATTTAGGCTGAACATCCAAGCCTATTTTTTCCAATAATGCCGCGGCGTAAACCGCACCTTTAATTGCTTCACCAACAACGTGTGGTGCCAAAAAGAAACCTTGAAACATATCGCCCATAGTGTTCAAAGTTGCTGATTCACTGGCGCCAATTCCAGGAACAGTCAACGCGTAGCCGGCCTTTTCAACTAATTTCTGGTCACCGGCGATGTACCCACCAGTTTTTGCTAATCCACCACCCGGATTTTTAATTAACGAACCGGCCATTAAATTAGCGCCAACCTGCAGCGGCTCAGTAGTTTCAGAAAATTCGCCGTAACAATTATCCACAAAAATGATCACATTCGGCAAAATCTGTCGAACAAACTTGATCATTGCGGTGATTTGTTCGATGGTAAAACTATCACGAATGGCATAGCCACGGGAACGCTGAATTGCAACTACCTTAGGCTTCTTCGCTAGTTTCTCTTTTACAATCAGCTGGTCCATCTGGCCATTTTCTTGAAGTGGTGCGTAATCAAAATCAATTCCAAACTCCGCTAGTGAACCAATTTTATTTCCGGCAATACCAATCACTTCTTGTAGGGTATCATAAGGCTTACCAGTGATGTAAAGTAGTTCATCTCCCGGTCGTAATAGACCAAAAAAGGCTGTTCCAATCGCATGGGTTCCCGAAACAAATTGTGGGCGTACCATTGCGGCCTCACCACCAAAAACATCAGCGTAGATTGCATCTAATTGATCACGGCCTTCATCATCATAGCCGTAACCATTAGTACCCGTGAAGCTATCCATCGAAACATGGTGTTCACGAAAAGCCGTTAGAACCTTTTCCTGATTAGTTAAAACGTTATCTCTAATTTGTTCAAACCGTGGCTCAACCTGTTGGTCAACCACTTTAACGAATGACTGTAATTTTGGATCTAATTTGTCCAGCCAACTCATTTAAATCACTCCTCATTTAAAAAGTTTTTAACAGCTTGCTTAATTTGCGGTAAATCTTCTGGCCTTGTGACTAAATCATACCAATGAACTGGTAACTGATTTCGAAAAAAAGTTAGCTGCCGCTTGGCGTAATGACGTGAATTCTGTTTGACCTTACTCACCGCCGTTGCTAAATCACATTCTCCTGAAAAATAAGGGAAAAACTCCTTATACCCAATTCCCTTACTGGCTTGAGGAGCTTGCTGCCGCCGCTCGTACAACCATTTTGCCTCTGTCAGTAACCCTGCCTGCATCATTAGATCAACTCGTTGATTAATTCGCCGATAAAGTAATTCCCGCTGGGTTGTCAGTCCAATAATATACGGTTCGTAGTTTGTATTTATTTGATCTGTCTGCGCCGAAAAACGTTTACCCGTCAGTGTATAAACCTCTAACGCTCGAATAATCCGCCGGGTATCCGCCAACGGAATCCGTTTGGCCGCGGCTGGATCAACTTGAGTAAGTCGATTCCATAAGACCTGATTACCCTCTTGCTCAGCAATTAAACTTAATTGCTTGCGTAAGGTTAAATCTTGGGCGGATCTAGCACCGCCTAACTGATAACCGCGTAATAAAGACTGCAAGTAAAAGCCCGTTCCACCAACCACAAATGGTTGTTGTTTGCGGGTAATAATTTGCGTGATTTTTTTAGCGGCTAAATCCGTAAAATCGGCAACCGTGAAACGTTGCTCAACATTACAAATATCCAACAAATGGTGGCGCACACCGGCCATTTCTAGTGATGTTACTTTAGCCGTTCCAATATCCAGATGACGATAAACTTGCATGGAATCACCTGAAATAATTTCACCTGAAAAGGCCTGTGCCAAATTAATTCCTAGGTCCGTCTTACCAACTGCCGTCGGACCAACAATCAAAATCAGTTTCTGTTTAGGCATTCCTTCCACACTCCTGTTCCCGAATCGCCAATGCTTCTTTCGGGTAATCAGTAAAAAGGCCCGCAAAATTGGCCTGAAAACAGTATTTTAAATCGGGTACAGAATTGACGGTCCACGGCCGAACTGCTAGCTCGGCAGGAATTGTTTTTAAATGCCGCTTAACCCAAGCTAACTTTGGGTGCCAAGCCACAACGGTTCCAGCCTTAGTTAATTTTCGCGTTTGGCGACTTGAATATTTAAATAAACTTGCTAAGTGAGCATTCGGTGCGTAAAACTTCAACTGCGCCAATGAAGTTAAATTAAAACTTGAATATAGTACCTGATAAGTATGTTTATTTTGGGTCATGGCTTGAATTACTTTTTGCTCAATTCCAGGATAGTCCGTGTGATCCGTTTTTATTTCTAAATTGAATACTCCAGTAAAGTGCTGTTGATCCAGTAAATTAAGTACTTCTTGTAAAGTAGGAATCCGTTCACCCGCAAATTGTGGCGCGAACCAACTACCGGCGTCCAGCGCTTTTAGTTTTTCCAGCGACAACTGCTTAATTGCGCCCCGCCCATTGGTTGTTCGATTAACCTTCTCATCGTGCATAATGATTAAGGCACCGTCACCGCTACACTGCACGTCAGTTTCAATTCCATCGGCACCATCGACTATTGCCTGGCGAAAGCTAACCAACGTATTTTCCGGGCAGCTTCCCTTACTACCCCGATGACCAAAAATAAGCGTCACTTGATTACCCCCCTTATCAGAAATTCGACTAGACACTGACTTTATAATTACTCAACAATAATTAGTACTTGTACTAGGGACAGTACAGCTTAATCACTTATTCACTAAAAAAGCCCTGATTTATAAAGTTAGCTGGTCACTAAACCGACTTTATAATCAGTGGCTCTTTAAACATGTTTCTTGCTCTTAGTCTTGCCATCCCAATTTTGATAACCTTTTTTTAACCAATAAAGGTTACGGTAGCCCTTACGGTATAATTTGATTGCGGCCCGCGTACTTAAAGTTCGGCCCTGATCATAAAGATAAATTGGTAGATCAGCACGAAGGTCCGTATACCGCTGAGTTAATTGCGAATAAGGTAAATTTCTGGCACCTAAAATATGCCCAGAATCAAAATCCTTAGGCTCGCGTAAATCCACAATTTGGGCCTTACGCATTCCCTTATTAAATACTTCTTCCGTAATTTCCTTACCGACCCGGCGTCTTTGGATGTAGAGATAAAGTTGGTTTCCGACCCAATAAACAACGAACAAGATAATAATTACGTTAAAAATAAAACTAGCACTAATTGCTGCACCTAAAGTCATTTCAACAAACCTCCCGTAAATCACGCGTTTAGTTACTAAACGCCACAATCACTATTTTCACACAAAACCAGTCGATTGACTAGTGGCAAAATAAAAACTGACCAAAAATTATGAATTTTAAGAGTACACCGTAATAAAGCAAGTTATTATTTTTTAAATTTTAGTTTACCCTAATCTAGATAAAAATAATTAGCGACTATGATCTTGTTAACTAATTGAGTTGAGCTAAGTTTAAGTCAACGTCATTTAAACATCGTTTACTTGTCAGTTAATTTAATCACAAAAATACGGAATAATAAGTAGCTCGTGCACTTGGCCGATCAACTGAATAGTTTGTTTTACAAATTTTCAGTAACTTTAAACCAAGTTTAGAAGCCTGCCCATTATTCCGTTCTTAAAGCACTATTTTACAAACTGGCTAGCCAATGAAGCTGCGCCAATAACACCGGCCTCATTACCTAATTCAGCCAACTTAAGCACGGAAGTTTCCCGAACTTGAGGGAATGTATAGAGATTGAAATATTTTTGAACTCGGTCAAGTAAAAATTTACCGGCCGCAGAAACGCCACCGCCAATAACAATATATGAGGGATTCAATGTGTTAGCAACGTTCCCTAACGCAAGTCCTAAGTAACGAGAAACCTTGTCCACAACTATTAATGCTAACGGATCATTTGCTTTAGCAAGGTCAAAAACGATCTTAGAACTGATCTCATCGCCATCATCTAATTTTTGTTTCAAACTAGAAGTGCCTGCGTATTCTTCCGCCATATCCCGGGCAACCCGAACAACGCCAGTGGCCGAAGCAACGGTTTCAAGACAACCCCTTTTACCACAATTACACAAGTAGCCATCAGGATCAATTGTAATGTGGCCAATTTCACCGGCAGAACCAGCCACGCCGTGGAGTAAATGGCCGTCAGCGATGATGCCACCGCCAACACCGGTTCCTAAAGTAACAAAGGCCACGTTTGCGTCATTTTCGCCTGCGCCCTTCCAGCGTTCACCTAAGGCGGCCACGTTTGCGTCATTATCAATTGCAAACGCAATCCCAGTACCTTTTTCGATTTCTCGCTTAGCCTGTTGCAGTGTCTTCCAATTTAAATTGAAAGCACCGATAACAGTTCCTGCTTTTCGATCAACTGTCCCTGGTGAACCCATGCCAATCCCCGCAAATTGATCCGCGGACATTTCAAACAAATCCAAATGATGATTAATTGAATCAATAATATCGGGAATAATATGACTACCTTCATCTAAAATGTTAGTATCAACACTCCAACGTTGTTGAATATCTCCCGTTGTTGTCAAAATGGCAAACTTGATGGTCGTACCACCTAAATCAACACCGATTAGTTTTTTTTCATCCATAAGCGCACTAACCTCCATTATTCTTAATCTGCTCGTGTCGTTCCTCAATTCGATGTTCGTGTTCTAAAACTAGCTTGGCCCGCATGTACGTATCGTGATCCAGTACACCTGCTTCGTGCAAATGATCGAGCTCAAGTCCCATCAATTCAATGTCCCAGATTCGCTTACCAACATAAACGTAAATATTAAATTTTTTTAGTAACTGTTGAACATCATAGAGTGTTTTCATTAGCCACAACCTCACAATTATACATAGAAATACTAATTATTAAAACCCAGATTTAGAAAAAATCCAACCATCGCGATAAATATCACCAGGCTAATAATTTGTCGTCCACGTGACGTGCCACCAATCCTTGGTACGCCGACAATATTTGCAATTAAAAACCCACCTAATAGACCACCCACGTGTCCTGCCAGATCGATTCCCGGTGCAAATAAATCAAAAGCGAGATTTAAAACGATAAAAAGTCCAAATTGGCGGCCAACTGCTCGGATGGCCTGATTATTGCGAAAGGCCTCCATCAGCATAAAGAAAGCACCAAACAAACCAAAAATGGCCGTGCTTGATCCGGCTGATAGATTAGGGCTAAACACAAAACTCGCAATATTACCGGTAAAACCGCTTAATAGATAAATTACTAAAAAACGCCAGTGACCAAACACACCCTCAATTTGCTCCCCAATATAATACAACGTGACAGAATTGACTGCTAGGTGCATTAACCCAATGTGCAAAAACATTGGTGTGAATAGCCGCCACCACTCACCCATTTGGATTAATTGATTAACTTTGGCACCAAAAAAAACGAGAACATTAGTGTTTGTACTTCCTCCGGCCAAAGTCATTAGTCCAAAAATCACCACTTGAATGATCAATAATAGATAAGTGACGTAAGGACCATTTTTAAATTCTTTAAATATTCGTTCCAACTACTCACCTAACCTTTTGTAAAAAACTTCTGAACTTTAACGTCAAACGCCTCTACTGGCCACGTTGGTTCGGTAAAGTACTGTGGTGGTAATACTAGGCTAACCGTATTTTGTGGATGGGCCGCCAGGAATCGATCGTAATAGCCACCACCGAAACCTAAGCGTACCTGTTTAGTGACCGAGAAAGCCACTCCCGGAACTAAAAATAGATCAAATTTATATTTTATAAGGGATGCATTATAAATCGGTTCCAACAAACCGAATTTACTTCTAACTAATTTAGTTGTTGACGTGTAGGGTAGAAACACCATTTGACGTTTGGGCATTACCCGGGGGATATACACACTTTTTCCTAATTGCCAACAAATATCAATCAATGGTTTAGTATCTAACTCAATAGTTTGGCTCAACGTTAACGCAATTACTTGAGCTGCTTTAAAAGTAGTACTTGTCGTTAATTGCTGAATTAAGTCGGCTTCAGCAATCTTTTTATCAACAGTCCCAGCATAATCATTTAATCGTTTAAGTTGCGCCGAACGAATAGTTGTCTTAGTCATAAAAATTCCCCCTACAAAAAAACAACAGGAACTAACCTGTTGTTATTTCGTTTCACGATGTAACGTAACTTTCCGTTCATTTGGGCAATACTTATTAAGTTCCATCCGGTCAGGATTGTTACGTCGGTTTTTACTTGTTAAATAGTTGCGGTGATGGCATTCTGTGCATTCCATCGTAATATTGACACGCATATTTTTGACCCTCCCTGATATTTCATTATTAACGCTATTCTCAAACGAGTACTATCTTATCATTTTTTTATGCTTCTGACCAGTCTTTTTAACAATAAATGTTAAGCAAATCTCCTTGACAGCCAAATTATACTTAATTTGGCATTTTTCCAAGCACTTCATTCAACCGCCAAATTAAAAGTATCAGCAAATAGATGATGATGACCCGCCAAATACTAGACCAAGCCAACATTGCTTGCACATACAGTACCCGGCCCAGTTGCCGATATAAAAATAAACCGATAAAAAGAATCACTGTGGATACCAACGCCTCAAACAACCAACGGTACCGCTTGACTAACCCTCTATTTTTCGTCAATTACCACGCGCATCCCTTCCGGAACGTTTTCGTAAATCCAGCGTGCATCAGGAACTGATAAACGAACACAGCCGTGGGAGGCAGCCGATTTACCTAATTTAGCCGCCTCGGCCAAATTATAATTACCGTTTTCATCAGTTGGTACGGTGTGAAATAAATAAATTCCGTGATCCTTCCACGACACCCAGTAACGAGCACCTTCCCCTGAAGCGGCATTATAGAAAAAATCTCCCCGCTCTTTTTGAATCGCAAAAGTGCCAGTAGGGGTCCCCCCTTTAGTGCCAGTTGAAGCGTACATTCGGTACAGTCGCTTATTGCCATCCATAATGTAAACCCGCTGCCTTTTAATTGCTACTCTGATCCATGCATTTGGGTGTTCTGCCAACTTTGGGTACGGTTTAGTTTCGGAAGGTTTACGCCAATCAATCTTGACGGTCTTCTTTTTTGGTACGACTTGCTTCTTAGCTACAGCCTGCTTCTTAGGTACCTTTTTATTGACCGCAGTTGCATTCGTCGGTTGTTCACTTGGTTGCATTAAGTGGTAACCCACGTTAACAATAACCGTTAAACTTAAAAGCACAACAACAATTTGAAGCATTTTTTTAAACCTTTGTGTCATGTTTTACTCCCCATTAATTATTTTGATTCTTCCTCATTGTCCCATAAAAACACACGTAAACCAACTAACGTGCTGATTGACCTGCAAACGCCATTTGGTAGCGGACATGACTTTTACCGCCACCATCCGTAATGACTTGCAATTGGAATGGTAATTGTTCTTGTAGTTCTTTAACGTGGCTAATAATACCAATCATTCGATTTTTACCTTCAATCGTTTCTAAAGCCGTCATAGCCATTTCTAACGCTTCTTCATCCAATGAACCAAAACCCTCATCGATAAACAAAGCATCAATTTCAACACTACCCGTTTCATTTTGAATCACTTCACCTAAGGCCAAAGCAAGGGCCAAGGCCGCAATAAAGCTTTCCCCGCCAGAAAGCGTATGCACGCTTCTTAACGCACCAACATTATCATCGTAAACATCAATTTCCAAACCGGAATGATTACGATGAGTCCCTGTAGTTTCGTGTAACTGTAACTGATAACGCCCGTTCGTTAATGGCGCTAAACGCTGATTAGCTACAAGTAAAACTTCAGTTAAATAAGTTTGTAAAACATAACGTTCTAAACTCACTTTATTTGCACCATCACCGTTAGCAACGTTAGAGAGCTGGTTCAACTGGGCTAACAACTGCAAACGCGATTTTTTAGCCGCTAAACACTGGTTAATCTTTTTCAGTAACTTTTCGTTGGTTTGCTGATTAGCTTCTGCTTGATAAAAATGAGCACTAATCGTTGTAACTTGTTCTTCTTGCTTAGCTAATTGCTGCTGTAATTTTTTTAAATCAGGCTGCGGTCGGCTTGCGATTAATCCATTTAGATGATCTAATTGGGTTTGCTTTTGTAGCCGCTGGTCATGAAAAGTCTGTAATGTCTGGCGCTTTTCATCCAAGGTCGCTAATTTTGCTAATAATTCCTTAAACTGTTGTTCTGGCCGATCGGTCCAGCGCGATTTTAAGGCCAGTGTCACCTGCTGTTGCAGTTGTTTAACTTTGGCCTTTAACTGCTGTAATTGTTGCTTATTTGCCATCATAGTTGCTTTTAACGCTGCTAATTTTTGATTTGCAGTATCTTTGGTCGTTGTTGCGCCATTAAAGTCAGCCGCAAAGGCCGTAATTTGTTCTTGTAACGATTCTAAATGCTGCTGTAACTCTGCTTCATCTGAAAATTGCGCCGGAACTTGTTCCTGCAAAGATTGTTGCTTTGTTATTGCTTTAACCAATTGCTGGGCACTGGCCTGCTGTTGTTGCTGCAATGACGTTAATTCAGTTTGCAGTCCCTGTATTTTTTGATTGAATTGTTCTGCCAAAATTTGTTGTTTGGAAAGGTGTTGCAGCTCTTGTTCTAACGCTTTTTTTTGCTTTTTTAAATCAGAGATTCTTTGGGTTAGTAAAGACTCAAAATCAGTTAAATTTGTATCTAAATTCACACCTAACAACGTCTCTTGGCTGGCACTTAGTAATGATTGGCGCTTTTTTTCTAATCTTTGCTTGGCCTGTTTTAAAGCAACAGTTCGCTCACTAAATTCAGTTTGCCGTTGGGCCAACTTTTTACGTTCTTGGGTCAATTTGGTTTCCGCTTGCTGAACCTCGGCCTCACTAATCAGTGTACTCGGAAGCGCTGGCGCCGGTTTGGGGTGATCAACTGCACCACAAACTGGGCAAGGCGTTCCGGGCAACAATGATTGACTCAATCGAGCAATTTGCGCCTGGGCCCATTGGCTATTTAACTGGCGGTATTCCTGATCGGCCTCAGAAACCTGTTTTTCTGAATAGCTTGCTTGTTTACCAGTTGTCAGTAAAACTTGCTCAGTTTTAGTCAATTTCTGAGTTTCGCCTTTTAAATCCTCTAACTCATCGCGCCAACTTAAAAGCATTGTTTGCTGACCGGCAATTATATCTAACTTGGCGGTAACCACGGGCCGATTAGCTAACTGGCTACTTAAAGCTTGCTGTTGTCCTTCATTATCATTTAATTGTTGCTGTTTTTCACCTAACGTTGTTTGTAACTTTGTCTGTTTTTCCTTGAGTTGTGCTATTTGTTTCGCCCCAAAGGTTACTTTTTGATAAATTGGTTGTAATTGTTGCATTTTATCCAACTCATGCTGCCTTTTTTGTTGCTCTGGTTGCTTAAGCGTTAAGGCCAAAAACGTCGCATTAGTCGTTTTAACGGTCTGCTGTTGTTCTTCAAGCTCAGTTAGCCTTACCTGGGCCTGCTTTTGCAGTCTGGCCAACTCTTCCTGACTTTGCTCAAGCTGCTGTACTTTAGGCTGTTGCGTCTTGGCCCATTCAAGACTGGCTATTTCACTGGTCAACTGTTTCATTGCCGGCTTCTTTTCCGTTAAGGCCACTAGATCCTGTTTTAAAATAACCGTCTGCTGCTGCCAATCACTCAGTTGGCTAGCCAATGTAGTCTGATTTTGGACTAATTGAACGGCCTGTTTTGCCTGTTCTAATTGCTGTTTTTGTTGCTCAATCTGCGCCTTTAACTGCGTTTGTTGTTGTTCGGCAATTTGTAAAACGTCATCAATTGGCGTATCAGCCTGCGGGTGTTCAAAATCGGATTGCCAAATTAATTGTTGCTGCAACGTTTCGATTTGTTCTTGGGTTTGAAGTAGATCCTTTTGCTCACTGTGTAGTTTGGTTTTCATCATCTGTGCCCAATCAGCATAAAATTGTGTATTAAATAAACGGCGCAAAACTTTTTCTTTGTCGTCACTAGTGGCCGTCAAAAATTGGCGAAATTCACCTTGGGGTAACAAAACGATCTGTGAAAACTGATTGGCGTCTAATTGTAGTAAGTCCTGAATATACTCCTGAACCTTTTTTGCCTTGGTTAATTCTGCTAACTCTTCATCCTGTTCAAAAACGCTTAAGCTAACTTTAGCTGGCTGTTGTCGAAACCCACCGCCACGTTTTTTGGGAACAGTTTGTTCTGGTTGCCGGCAAATCCGGTAACGTCGCTGCCCGTGCGTAAACCAAAAAGTGACCTTAGTCTGGGCATCAGTTGCAGCAAAATTAGACCGCATTGCTGCACCATCACGATCAGCCCCTGAAGTTTGATTAAAAAGTGCATAACACATTGCATCAAAAATAGTCGTTTTACCGCTACCAGTTTTACCGCTAATCAAAAAAACCGGCGTTTCAGTAAATCTTGTAAAATCGATTGTTTCATGTTCGTAGGGTCCAAAGTTCTCCAATAATAACGAGAGTGGTCGCATTAGTTGTCTTCCTTCTGTTCTTGACTTGCCTTCAGCATTTTTGTTGCCCACTGTTGCTGCTGCTCGGTCAATTGTTCACCAGTCACATCAGTAAAATAATTGGCCAATAAAGTTAAAGGATCTAATTTACGGATTTGACGTCTCATCTGTGGCTTTACCACAGGCCCAGTAGTCCGGGTTAGACTGACAATACGCGGATAAATTTTTCTTAACTCCTGCATGACATTAGGAATAATTTTTTGATCAGTCAATTGAATTGCTAGAAAATCATCACGTTGTTGTGTCTTATAAAAGGTAGAATCACTAAGTTCCGCAAAGCTTGCCTTTAAGGTCCGAACGTCATGCAATGGTTTTAAGGGGTGAAAGTCAACCTGATTAGATTCGGTATCCACGATCCAAACCCCCTTTTCTTGGTCAGCCTCAGAAATAGAAAATTTAACCGGTGAGCCACTATAACGAATTTTTTCTGCATGTAATGCGTCTTTACTATGTAAATGACCCAAAGCGACATAATCAAAATCCGTTAATAAAGTTAATGGTACTGCATCTAACCCACCGACAGTAATCTTAGTCTCTGAATCAGTTGTCGAGCTGCCAGCAGCAAAGAAATGAGCAACTAAAACGTGTTTCTTATTAGGTAGAAATTCAGACCTCATTTTCGCGACCACAAACTTCATTGCGGTTGAAATCTGATGAATATCATCTTCTTCAAAGTATTGACGAGCCGCAAAAGGTTCAAAATATGGCAATAAAAAGAACTGCGTATTGCCAATTTCGATTGGCTTAAATGCCGCCGCCAACGTTGTTCGCAAATAAAATTGAGTTGCTGTGTACCAAGGGCTTCCCGTTGCCAACCGAGTAGCACTATCGTGATTACCGCTGATTGCTAAAACTGGCAATTTCTCGGTTAAATTAAGTCGCTGTAACATCTCATTTAAAGTTTTAACCGCTAATTCACTTGGTTGAGCACGATCATAAAGGTCACCAGCAATCACAATTGCATCAACGTGTTCTTCTTTTGCTAACTGCACAATTTGCTCGTAAGCAAATTGCTGCTCCGCCAATAAATCATAACCGGCCAATTTTTTCCCAATATGCCAGTCGGCCGTATGTAAAAAACGCATTTACTCTTCCCCCTAACTCAAACATCCGTTGAATATTCACCGTTTTTAGCTACCTTTGTTAAAACGTGTCTAAAAGTACTAATCCACTAAAAATTAGCTAAAATTTGTTTTGAATATCACCAATATTTTTCAACATTACCGAAATGGTTCCGTCTGGATTATTCACAAATTCGATTTGTTCTTTATCCTGGTAGATTGCCATTGGAATAATTAGTTCAATGCCATTATCTAACTTCAAACGCTGCTTGCTTAATTTACGGTCAAAATTACGCGTCAAGTCCTCTTTTTTTGCCGGAACTGCCTTCTGTGCAACCTTTTCCGTAAAAGCCTTTTTGGCCGGCTCATTGTCCTTAAATACCTGATCCGCAACGTAGTCCACATCTAACGTACTAGTATCACTTAGACTATCAAAAATGGCTTGTTTAGTTTGGGAACTTGTTTCAAAGTCGTCCTGTGTAAATTCGGCGGCAACTGTCTTAGCCGTCTCACCAACTGTTTTAACACTTTCAGTTAATGTTGGCTGAGTTGTTAGGCCTAAATAAATTTTTGAAAAATAGGCCTGCTTTTCACCATCAATGGCAAACACCTTAGAAGCGACATAATAGCGGCGCTGCGCCTTCGTCATCAAGAATCCGTCATCAATTTTATGACTGCTACTAGGTAGTACGGACTGGTTTAAAATAATTTGATTGGCCACTTCTTGTTCATCATAATTTAAAAAATGTACGAAATTTTGACCGTGATTTAACTTAAATAAACCACAATAATCCTGTTCAGCTTCAGTTACATCCACGACTAAGAAATCAGCACGGGGTATTTCTGCCTGGGGTGCAATAAAATCATATAATTCTTGGGTTAGTTGCTGACTTTTAGTCAAAAAATCAGCGTCATTTAATAATAAGGCGGCCACTGGATTATCATCTGGAAATAAACCAGTTTGAACATCCCGCTTCAAAAATCGTTTTGTGACTTGTTCAATATATTTGGCTACTCCAGGATCATTTAAATCTAACTCGCGTTGGGAATAATAAATGGTGCCCGTCTCTTGGTCGGTAATGTGTAATACAGCATGATTAATTTGCATTCTTAAATTCTCCTTATTTCGCCTAAAATAAAAACCGAACTACCTTTAAAAGATAATTCGGTTTTAAAACCTACTGTGTTGTCGTTGTCGTTGCCGTCGTAGAAGACGTACTCGTAGTTGTACTTGAACTACCAGAACTTGTTTTTTGACCATTTAATTTAAAGTAGTCGGTAAACATTTTCTGCGCAACGTCGATATTATAATTCGATTCATCCGCACTATTAGCCATATCTGGGAAAACCACTGCGATTGCAATCTGTGGATTATTTGATGGTGCGTAACCAACAAAACTTAAGGTTAAAGTTTCTGGTGGATTGGCATCATTCGGTTTAGATGAATCATAGTAGAATGTTTGGGCCGTCCCTGTTTTAGCGGAAATTGAAGGTGTCACACCTTTCAACTGGTGGGCAGTACCCCAAGCCATTGAACCATGCGTTACATTATACATACCTTCTTTAACCACATTGAAATAAGATTGAGGCGCGTTAATTCGATTAAGCACCTTTGGTGTCGTGATTGACTCAGTTTGACCTAATGAACCATTCTTATTTGTTCCACGAATTGACTGGACTAAATAAGGTTGCATCCGCGAACCGTTATTAGCAATTGTCGAAATATATTGTGCTAACTGAATTGGCGTGTACGCATCATAGTTACCGTAAGCCAAATCCAGGGACTTAACGACATCGGTTGTTGGCCCTTCGTAACCACTGGTTTCACCAGGTAAATCAACTCCGGTTTTAATACCAAGACCAAATTGGTTGAAATAGCCACGTTCAGTCTTAAAGATTGATTTAGGCATGTGGAAGTATGAGTTGGCCTCGTACTTTGCGTTACCTTCCTTCATCGCAAGCCGCATCATATAAATGTTTGAAGAAACCTCAAGGGCCTGCTGCGCCGTCAATGAACTATAAGTGCCAGCAGGATAAACGGCCTTTTTAACCAAACCACCAGAGAAATAAATTGGTGAATCAGGCAATGTATTATTACTTGGTGAAATTGCACCATTCATTAAACCACCCATGACAGTAGCACCCTTAACCGCAGATCCCATAACAAAGTTACGGTTAATCGTACCCAGTGCATCATCAGTGGTTTTACCCGTTTTAGGATTATTATGAATTCCGGACATGGCCAAAATAGCACCAGTCTTTGGATTCATTGCAACGGCATAAGCACCATCCGAATATTGAGTTGCTCCGGCCGACTTAGCCGTATTAAAGACACTCTTTAATGTAGCGTCAACTTGCTTTTGATAGGCAGAATTAACCGTTAATTCTAAGTTACCACCCTTTTCACCGGAGAAAATCTTTTTAGTATTTAAAATTTTGTTGTTTGCGTTAACTTCAACCTGAGTTTGGGACTTAGTTCCCTTTAAAACTGGCTCATATTCTTGTTCTAGATAACTGGTCCCAACACGATCATTCCGCGAGTAGCCCTGAGCCAGGTATTCATTAACCTTATCACTTGGGAGACCTTGCTTTTCAGTAGAGACACTACCTAAAATACTGCGCATTGAATCACCATCTGGATAAGAACGTTCCCAATCATTGCTAATATTGACTCCTGGTAATTCAGTAAGGTGTTCACTGACCTGAGCAACTTCTTTTTCAGTTAAATTACTATTCTTAACGTAAACTGTTGATAACTGATAGGCACCACTCATTGTTTTATAGATCTGGGCGGCCTGAAGCTGCTTATTAGTAAACGTCAGATCACGTTTGCTCACAGCAGCAACCTCTTTTTTATAGAGTGTTTTCTCGTTTGGTGTTTCACCGTTACTGCCCTGCGTTTCAGATTTAGGCAAACTAGCGGCAACCCGCTTTAAGTTCTTAGAATTCGCCAAATAATAGTCAGCCTTATCCCGCCGCGTTAAATTACTCGTACTGACGGAAATGAACTGACTCAAGCGATTTGCAGTTTTATAAATATCTGAAGTTAAAACATCCATGCCTTTAGTGTAGCTAATAGCATTTTGAGCCTGATTACCAACTAACACTCGTCCCTGAGAATCATAAATCATTCCTCGAGGCACATTTCCAGTAACTACTGTTTTATCAGTGTGATCAACCTCTGACTCAAACTTTGAACCATAAAGGATTTGTAGGTAGCCTAATTGCGCAATCAATGCTGCAAAAAGAATAAAAACAATAAATAACAAGAAATTCAAACGGAACGGAATACTTGATTGATTTCGTCCCGGCCTTTTTGATCTGCTTCGCAAAAATTTCACTTGACCTTGCTCCTTAAAATCGATCCTGTAAAAGAAATTGTGCTAAAAATAACTACGCACTTTTACACTTGCTCATTTAATTAATCTTCAAATTAAATTCACCACGTAATCTTTTTAGCATAACACCTTTTATCTCGCAACACTTCTATCATGTTAGCATAACCTTTTGGCTTTTGAAAGAACGCAAATTTAAGATTCAGTAAAAATTCGCCAACTTGTTTTTAAATCTTAGGAGTCTTTAAAAAGCGTTAAAAAAGCTTGCGGGTTAATCTAGCTTCGCTTATGCTCATTATAGTATTCTTTTTAAATTGAGGTGAACTTCTGGTGCAAATCATACGTTTTTTTAAGAAACACGCACCACTTCTTTTAAGCTTCTTCGCTCCCATTATTATTATGGGGAGTTATTTTGCAATCCGCCACATGTTTCCTTTTGGTAATAGCAGTCTATTGACCGTTGACCTTGGTCAGCAATACATTGACTTTTACGCCTTCTTCCGCGATACTATCTTGCACCACCCGGATCAGATTTTATACTCCTTTTCCAAAGCAATTGGTGGCGATATGCTCGGCGTTTGGGCTTATTATTTAATGAGTCCCTTTAACTTATTGCTTCTACTAACACCTGGTAAATGGTTAACATTTGGCGTGATGTTAATGACTTTGCTTAAGTACGGTAGTAGTGGACTGACCTTTGCTATCCTACTCAAAAAGACAAAAGTTCAGACCAAGTGGGGAATTCCAACTTTTGCGATCAGTTACGCTTTGATGGGCTGGCTAGTCGCTAATCAACTAAATGTGATGTGGCTGGATGCGGCCGTTTTTTTACCATTAGTTGTCCTAGGGATTGAAAAGATTTTTAGTGGAAAAAGTTACTTGTTTTATAGTTTTCTCCTTGGTTGCACACTCGTAATTAACTACTATATGGGTTACATGATTTGTCTTTTTTTAATCACTTACATGTTTTGGGCGAGTTTTCGTCATTGGTCCGGCTGGCAAAAGTTATTAACTGCTTGGCGAAAGCTCATTGTTGGTTCACTTTTAGGAGCAGGCTTGGCCGCAGCCTTGTTACTACCGACGTTCTACGCACTCACTCAAAGTAAGGCCAAGTACACATTAACGCATTTTAAATGGCAGTTTGAATATTCACCCCTTAAAATGCTTTCGAAATTCGTCGTTGGCGCTTTTAATTTTGATCAAATGCCCACTGGCTACCCAAATATTTTTGTTGGCTCATTAGTCCTACTTGGGTTTGTACTTTATTTTCTTAGTCACCAAATCAGTTGGCGCGAACGACTTAGTGCTTTAGTGGTTAGTTGTTTCTTCTTTTTCTCGCTTTGCTTACAACCACTTGATCTTGTTTGGCACGCCATGCAATTTCCAATTTGGTATCCCTATCGTTTCAGTTTTGTGATTTGCTTTTGGTTAGTGTGGCTTGCAGCGATTGCTTTAAAGGCTAACCGCAAGTTAACCTCCTGGCAAATTGGGGTACTAGCACTTTTACTAATCGGTTTTGATGGCTACGTTTATTTTCATTTGGACCGATTTAACTTTCTTAAGCCGTCACAGTTACTCTTAACGGTCTTATTTGGGTTCTTGGCACTTATCTTTTTGGCCTTACGCCAACGCGTTCGCCTTACTAACCGGTACTTTGGCTTGATATTTGTTAGTTTCACAATCATTGAAATGTCAACAAATGCTTATCTAAGTCTTAACCAAATTAGTTACGTTAGTCAAAGTGATTACGCCAATTACACTGCTGAACTGGTAAAAGTGGTTAAACGGGTAAAATCCCAGAACAAAACAAACGACTTCTATCGTTTAGAGAAAACATTTATGCGAACCAAAAACGATTCGATGGAAGCCAATTATAATAGCGCCTCACATTTTAGTTCAACCTTTGAAGCAAAGATTCCTAATTTTATGGGTCGGCTTGGTCAGCCGGCCGGTGATGGTTTCATTACTTACTCTAATGGCACTTTATTTACGGATGCCTTTCTAGGAATGAAGTACTACCTGGACGCCAAACCAGAAAGTAAAAGTAGTGCAACCGTGCTACCGCCACTGACCGATAAACCTGACTTGGCCTTTTATCGTGAAATTGGGCAAGACAGGTTAACTAAGACTTACCAAAATAATTATGCCTTACCCTTTGGTTTTGCGGCTTCCAATAAAATTTTAGAACCTATTAAAAATAATCACTACCCAACACTTTATCAGTCAACGATTCTTAATCATTTAATGGGATCGACACAGTACACGTCGTTGTTTATGGCTCAGCAATTTGCGACGGTAACTTATCACAACGTACGCCAAGATAAAGCACCCTTAACGGAAACCTATAAAAAAATCGACAAAAAAAAGAACGGCACAATTACCTACCGTTTTACACCAACAACTAGTGATCCCTATTACCTGACAATTGGTTCAAATCTCAATAGTAAGGCCGTTAGTTTTACGGTTAATAACCACCCGTTACAACAATATGATACTTTTCGTGATACAGTAATTGTCGATTTGGCTGCCGCTGAACAAAACCAACCAGTAACCTTAACAATTACCCTAAAACAACCTGAAGTTTGGTTACAGAATTTCCAACTTTATCACTTTAATACGGCCGCTTTGAATCAAGCAACACAAACCTTACAGGCTCACCCGTGGCGGTTAACACGTAATAGCAATACGCATTTAACGGGTAAAATTACCATTCCCCACCGTAAACAAGTGATGATGACCACCATCCCTGCGGCCAAAGGTTGGCACTTACGCGTTGATGGTCACCCTAAAAAATTCAAACAAGTGCTCGGTAGTTTAATCGCCATTCCATTAAGTAAAGGTAGCCATACCGTCAGTTTAGCTTATTGGCCACCTTACCTAACTTTAGGCCTGATCATCTCTAGTCTAAGTGCTCTAATTGACCTATTAGTGTTATTGTCTTTAAAAATTAGACACCATTAACCAATTAAAAAGGACAGAATCACAATCTGTTTAATCAGTGTTCTACCCCACTGATTAGTTAGATTGCGATTCTGTCCTTTTTATTCTGCCAAATGGTGCTTTAAGGCATAAATAGCAGCTTGCGTTCGGTCTTCTACTTGTAATTTCGATAAAATATTGGAAACATGCGTTTTTACAGTTTTTAACGTGATAAACAAGTCGTTGGCAATTTCCTGATTACTCTTGCCCTGCGCAATCAGCCCCAATACTTCCACCTCACGTTTAGTTAAATCCTCGTAAAGTTTTGGCTCCGGTTTTCGTGATAAGCGGTGCATCATTTTAGTAGTTACCTCAGGCTCCAATACTGATTCACCTTTATTAGTGGACCGAATTGCGTCGGCGATTTCTGCCGCCGTTGAGGTTTTTAAAATATAACTTTTTGCACCAGCCTCAATTGCCGGATAAACCTTTTCGTCGTCAATAAAACTGGTCACAATTAATATCTTGGCTTCCGGCCAAGCCGTCATAATTTGTTTAGTTGATTCAATCCCATCCATGACGTCCATGACAAGGTCCATCATAATAACATCAGGGCGTAAGTCCAGTGCCTTTTCAGCACCAATCTTACCATTTTCAGCTTCACCAACAACCTCAATATCATCCTGAACGGCCAAATAGCTGGCAACACCAATGCGAACCATTTCATGATCGTCTACAATTAATACCTTAATCACAACCTGCACATCCTTAGCTTTCTTTTAATATTGGTACCCGAACTTCAACACTGGTTCCCTGCTTAGGAAAACTAATAATTTTGGCAGTTCCGCCAATACTTGCAGTTCGTTCTTGAATATTATTTAAGCCGTAACTGCCAGCATTATCTGCGTCCTTCATAACGAAGCCAACACCATCATCTACAACCTTTAAGATAACAGTTTGATCCACCTGTTTCAAATAGACCTCTAACGACTTCGCCTTCGAATGCCGTAATGTATTGGATAAAAGTTCCTGAACAATCCGGAACAAATTGTCCTCCACACCACTTGCTAAATGAACGTCACTAATTTCCCATTTCATCTCTAATTGAATCTTGGTTCGCAATTCTTTTAATAATTGAATAATACCTTGTTTTAACGACTTACCTTCTAAACTAATTGGCCGCAAGTGTAACAGGAGCGCCCGCATTTCCGATTGTGCCTCGTTGATAATTGTTTCCACTAACTTTAATTGCTTAATCACTTGGGGTGTCTTTTCAGGTTTTGCGGCAATTTCATTTAAAGCGGATAACATCATCATTGCGGCGAACAGTTGTTGGCTAACCGAATCATGTAATTCACGAGCCAAACGATGCCGTTCCTGCGTGAGAATTTCTTCTTTTGTTTCCCCAGCAACGACCTTAGGCTGATTGCTGTAAGTCTGAATTTCTTGTTGCAAGGTCACCATTTTCTGACGTAATTTTTCGATTGTTTCGTTAGTGTCAAAGCCAAAAGTCTGATCAAACGAACTGCGTCCAACCTTCAATGCATCCGCTTCATATTGACCATTAGTCAACAAAGTTAGTTTGGCCTCAGTTTGATTAAATTGTTGGCGGACCAACAAATAAATCAGACTGGTCGTCAAAAAACCAGTTAATAAAGCCGCAACAATAATATAAACATAAACTGGTAAATACATAATCTGGGCGGTAAATAAAGTTAAAAACCTTTCTGCGTGATTAATCGCAAAAAAGTAAAAGAAAAATAACACGTTAATAACCAAAAAGCAGAGCAAACTACTAGTTGCAAATAACAAACCGCGGGATAATTTTGTCATACAAATAACACCTCTAAATCACCAGCCAAAACGTTAGTTAAGATCTTAACGCGGCGTTCATTTGTATCATAATCATCACTATAAAAGGTTAATTCGTCATTACCCACGTGATAGGCCTTTCCCGCAAAATTAACATTACCGATCATTGCAGTGTGATCCAGCATCACAGCCGTTCCAACTGGGACAAGTATCCGGGTCCGGCCAATTCCCTTACGCACAATAATGACACTATCAGCCTTGGGCAACAATGTGTTTCCTAAATCAATGATGGTATCCCCAATTGCAATGCATAAGTTAATATCGTCCCACTCAAAGACATCGCGCCCAATCGTTTGATTGCCAAACCACGGATGGCGAATTCGCTTACCATTTTTAGGTGTCGGTTCAGTTGTCTCAACCGCAACAAACTGTTTACGTGCCCACGGTACCCACGCTCGTTTTAAATCGCCGACTTTTAAATCATGTCCCTTAATAACCGTGAACAATAGACCGATTAAAAGCATAACCCAAATGGTTGGATTAGTGAAAATTGTAATAATAATTGCTAAACTACCAAATAACCAAAAAAAACTAGTTAAGAAGCGTTTATGTCGTTGTTTAATTGCTAAGCGCAAACTTAGAATTCCTAATACCATAAAAATTAATTGGGGTGGATTAGAAAAGATTTGCCAACCCAGCACAATTAATAAACTGGCTTCAATAATCATAAAAAGACGCCAAGAGCCACGTTGCATAGTGCGACCTCCTTCTAGTTTTATTTTAGTATAGCCTAAATTTGGCCTAACAACTGTTTGCTTTAGTCTTAATTTTAATCGGCCTTAGGACTGATTTTAAAAGTTGCTCAAAAAAAGAGCCTGCGAATACCCCCCTGAATAACCATTGCTTCAACGATGAAGTTAATAGTTACTCAACATAAAGCATTCTTACGGCTCATTTTTCATAAAAGAACTTCTTTTACGACAATTGCTAATTACTTTCTACTTTAGTAATTGTAACGTTCATATCACCACCAGGCGTCTTGATGACAACATCGTCACCAACGTGCTTACCAATCAAGGCCCCAGCAATTGGTGAATCATTAGATATCTTACCTGCTAAAGGATCCGATTCGGCGGCACCGACAACCATATAGGTCTCTTCGTCATCTTCACCTTTTTCTTTAAAGGAAACAGTTTTACCAACAGAGACTTCATCAGAAGCAACTGCTCCGTTATCAACCACTTTTGCGTAGTGGAGCATATTTTCAATTGTTGAAACTCGTCCTTCAACAAAACTTTGCTCATCTTTAGCAGATTCATACTCAGAATTTTCAGACAAATCACCAAAGCCACGGGCAACCTTAATTCGTTCAACAACTTCCTTACGCGTCACCGTTTTTAACTTTTCTAATTCATCTTCTAATTTTTGTTTACCTTCAGCAGTCATTGGGAATTCTTTTTCTGCCATTTTATCCACCTCTTAAAATAATCTTAATTTATATTCAAACCATAACTTGGCCTAAATCGTCTAAAAACTTAAACCAATTTAAAACCCATAGCGCTAATGATATTTAAACAGGTCAAATCTGTCAAGTCGATTTAATTGATTGTTTGCTTTTTTTGTAAAATATCCCGTACTTTAGTGACCAATAAATCAATGGCAACTTGATTTTTCCCACCATCAGGAACAATGAGATCAGCGTACCTTTTAGTCGGTTCAACAAATTGATGGTACATTGGCTTAACTGTGGTAAGGTACTGATCAATAATATTAGTTAATGTTCGGTCCCGCTCACGCATATCCCGTTGGATTCGACGAATAATCCGCACATCATCATCAGTATCAACAAAAACTTTAATATCCATCAAATCACGAAGGCGCGGATCATCTAAAATTAGGATTCCTTCAAGAATAATAACATCCCGTGGTTCCTCGTGGATAACCTCTGCACTACGATTTAATACTTTATAATCATAAATGGGTTTATCAATCGCTTGCCGCTTTAATAGCTTCTTCAAATCTTGAATTAAACGATCGGTATCAAAGGCCAGCGGGTGATCATAATTAACCGCTCGGCGCTGCGCCATCGTCATCTTACTTTGATCCTTGTAATAAGAATCCTGTTCAAGTAATAAAACGGAGTTCTTAGAAAAGTGATCAAAAATGGCGTGTGAAACAGTCGTTTTCCCGGACGCAGTTCCCCCAGTCACACCAATGACAACTGGCTTATTCTTCATCATTAAATTTCCTCCAAAAATTTGCCTAACGAAAAACAGTCTAGACAATGTCTGACTGCTTTTTCGTTATCACTTTAATTAGTATCTTTATTTTTAGTCTGAATACCACTATTTGTTGTCGTATGCTGTTCAAACGTCTGAGAATAATAAACTTTCCCCGTCTTAAGGTTAGCAACAAAGTATAAGTAATTTTGCTCCCGATCAGCTGGATGCATCACAGCATAAATGGATGACGCACTAGGACTATTAAATGGTCCCGGACCGTAACCTTTATTTTTATAAAGATTATACGGTGATTTCACTGCAGTATCCTTATTATAAAGATGTTTCTTATGGGTATTTAACGCGTACATTACGGAAATATCTGATTGTAGTGGCATCTTAGTATCAATTCGATTAAAGAAAACTCCGGCAATCTTTTTCCGATCGGCCGCCGTAACACCTTCTCGCTCCACTAATGAGGCCAGCGTTAGCACCTTCTGGACCGTCAAGTTTTGCGCTTTAATCTGACTATAATACGGCTTCATCACCGTATTTGTTTTGGCGACCATACTGTTGACCAACGTCTTTAACGTTAAGCCTTCATAATAATTATAGGTGGCCGGGAATAAATAACCTTCCAGGTGATAACGTACGTCCTTGTTTGCCATACTCGAAGTTAACAACTGCGGGTATTTTTTGACCAAGGTTTGAATATAAGCCTGATTCTTCATCAAGGCCAAAAATTCTTTTTTAGAATAAGGCGTCGCTTTAGCAATTTGATCACCAATTTGGTCAATTGTTGTTCCTTCGCGAACAAGAATATGATACTTGCTACTCATTTCACCACCATCACTCAATTTCTTCGTAACCTGAGCAAGAGACAGTGATGGCTTTAACGAGTAATAACCTGCTTGAAAAGAGGCGTAATTATGTGTCTTAACGTAGTAACTGAAAACAGTCCCACTTTTTATGACCTTGTCTTTTTGTAAAATTGCACCAATCTCTTTATTAGATGCGCCCACCGGAATACTTACTTCCACGGGCTTAGTTGCGTTTTTATCGTAAGGTTGAAGTGATGAATGGAAATACTGCATGCCAACCAAAATAACTAAAATAATTAATACAACTAATATACCGGCAATCCAATAAACAATACGATCCACAATTTTCTTTTCGGCAATCCGATCTTCAGCCAATTTTTCAGCGTGCTGCTGTAGATCGTTTTGTTTTGATTTTCTTCGATGTTCGGGTTGATTTCCGCCACGGTTATCCAAAGAAAGGCCTCCCTTATGTGCATTTTTCAATAGCCTTTAATAGTATACAAGAAAATAACGGCCCGTGCAGCAGCAGTTTTAGAAATTAAGAAAAACACAACACTTTAACGAATTACGGCACCAATTTGTTCAACTAAAGTCTTTTCAACTTTTGCAAAAGCCGTATTAACTTCATCATCCGTTAAAGTTGCACCGGGATTTTGATAAGTTAGCGTGTAGGCTAATGACTTCTTGCCTTTTTCAATCTTTGAACCTGTGTAACTATCAAATAGCGTCACGTTCTTTAAGTGAGCGCCACCTTTTGCAAAAATTGCATCAGTAATGGCCTGATTAGTAACATCACTGGCAACTAACAAAGCAACATCACGAGTGATTACTGGGTACTTAGAAATAGCCTGGTAAACAACTGCCTGCTTTTCTAACGTTAATAAAGCCGTTAAATTAAGCTGGAAGACATAGGTTGGTTTAATCCGGTAAACTTTCTCAACCTGTGGGTGTATTTGACCAACAAAACCAACTAACTGATCACCAACGTAAATATCTGCTGTTCGTCCAGGATGCATTTCGGCCCGCGTCGCTGTAGCATGATAGGTCACGGTGGCCTTTAAGTTAAATTGATTTAAAAGAGCGGCAACGATGCCTTTAATTTGATAAAAATCAACTGGCTTGGCCGCTTGATTCCACGTCTTTGCTTGCCAATCACCGGTCACTGCCCCGGCAACATATTCAACTTCTTCAGGACGGGTAGTTTTTGCATCTTGTTTTAAGAAAACACGGCCTTGTTCATACAAAGCAACGTTAACTTGTTTACGGGCAATATTATACGCCAAATTATCCAATAATCCACTTACCAAGTTCATTCGTAACACTGCATGGTCAACGGTCATTGGCCACGCAACACTAGTTGTCGCGGCCGGTATTAACGTAAATTGACTGGCCTTTTCACTGGTTGTCAAGGCATAGCTAATCGCCTGATTGAGACCACTGGCTTCTAATAATTGGGCCATCTGCCGAACTCGCCGTTGTTGGGGCGTTAAAATGCCTGGTGTTGAAGCCGAAGCCGGTAACGTGGTTGGCATTTTATCATAGCCGTAAAGCCGAGCAACCTCCTCAATTAGATCAGCGGGAATACTAATATCCCACCGGTGAGTCGGTACACTAGCCTTAAATTGACCGTTCATTTCACTAACACCAAAAGCCAAGCGCTTAAATATTTTAGTAATCTCGGCCGCCGAAATTTGCATGCCCAGTACATGATTAATGCGTTCCTGCGAAACTTCGACAACAGTAGCTGCTGGTACAATCTTCGTTGGTGATAGAATACCTGCCAGCACATCACCATCACTAAAATCAGCGATTAGACTAGCCGCATGATCTAAGGCCGTTAAAACGGTCCCTTTATTAATTCCCTTTTCAAACCGTGATGATGCCTCACTACGTAAGTTATACCGCTGTGCCGATTTTCGAATGTGCATCGGATCAAAAATTGCTGCTTCTAAAACAACGGTTGTCGTTTGGTCAGTAATTTCAGAATCTAGACCACCCATAACCCCAGCCAAATTAATTGCCTTAGTCCCATTGGAGATCACAATATCATCGGCGCTTAATTCGTGCTCATTACCATCCAATGTTGTCAGTGCTTCGCCTTCAGTTGCCCGCCGCACCAAAATTTCTTTGGAACCAATTTTATCGTAATCAAAGGCGTGCATTGGCTGGCCGTAATCCAACATCACGTAATTCGTGACGTCAACTACATTATTAATTGGTCGAATACCCGCGTTCCACAACCTAATTTGTAGCCAAAGTGGGCTTGGTTGGATTTTAACGTTTTCGATCACGCGTAAATTATAACTCGGTGCATCTTTTTCAGCAGCAACGCTAGCCTGTAAAACATCAGTAACTGGTTTAGCAGTTTCTACCGGCTTGGCAACGTCAAAATGTGGTTTCTTAGCGTAAACTGCACCAACTTCATAAGCTACACCACGCATACTTTGTGCGTCCGCTCGGTTAGGTGTAATGGCCAAATCTAAAATTGCGTCGTCCATGCCTAAATAAGGGTACACCGGCGCACCAACCTTAGCATCCGCTGGTAAAACATAAATTCCATCGGCATACGCTTGTGGTGCTACATCAGTACTAAACCCAATTTCCTGTAACGCGCAAATCATTCCGTTAGAAACTTCGCCACGCATTTTACCTTTTTTAATTTTTTCATTGTTTGCAATCCGCGATCCTGGTAGTGCAACAATTACTTTTTGACCGGCAGCAACATTAGGTGCACCACAAACAATTTGAACTGGATCGCTAGCACCAAGATCCACTTGACATAATTGTAAATGATCAGAATTTGGGTGCGGCTTGGTTGAAACAACGTAACCCACCACAATCTTCTTCAGGCCAGCATCTGGGTGGAAGGTGTCTTCCACTTCAATCCCAGTCAAGGTAATTTTATTTGCCAATTCTTCTGGGGTGACATCTAAATCGATATAATCCTTTAACCAGTTATAAGATACTTTCATCAGGTTCTAGCCTCTCTTTTCAAATTGAGTTAAGAAACGGACATCATTTTGGTAAAAATTGCGAATATCATCAATACCATACTTCAGCATCGCAAATCGATCGATACCTAAACCAAATGCAAAACCGCCGTAAATTTCAGGGTCGACGCCGGCCGCCTTTAAAACATTCGGGTGTGTCATTCCAGCGCCTAAAACTTCAATCCAACCAGTATGTTTACAAACATCACAGCCCTTACCGTTACACTTAAAGCAAGAAATATCTACTTCAACTGATGGTTCAGTAAACGGAAAATAACTTGGGCGGAAACGAATTTCCCGTTCTTCACCAAAAATTTGGCGAATGGCAAATTCCAAGGTTCCTTTTAAATCAGCCATAGTAACATTCTTACCAATGTACTGGCCTTCCATCTGGAAAAATTGGTGTGAATGGGTTGCATCATCAGTATCACGCCGGTACACACGACCAGGACTGACCATTTTTAGTGGCCCTTGACTAAAATCGTGTTTCTCTAATTCACGGGCTTCATCCGGTGACATATGGGTCCGCATTAAAACATCTTTCGTGATATAAAAAGTATCTTGCATATCACGCGCTGGATGATCTTTAGGCATATTTAGCATTTCAAAGTTGTACTTTTCCTCTTCCACTTCATAACCGTAAACAACCTTGAAACCCATGCCCAAAAATGTATCCTCTAATTGTTCAATCACTTGCGAAATAACGTGATGTGCACCAATCTTAGGTTGATCCCCAGGTAAGGTCACATCGATTGTTTCTGTGGCCAATTGTTGCTCAATTTTTGCCTGCTCTAATTCTGCCTTCTTTTGGTCAACAACCTCGGCCAAAGCATCCCGAACTTTATTTGCAAAGCTACCAACTGCTGGTCGTTCTTCCTTTGTTAAATCCCGCATTCCGCGTAAAACCTCTGTGATTGGGCCTTTTTTTCCTAATAACTTAACCCGGATATCATTTAACTGTTTTAAATCACTTGCTGCTTTAATATCCTGACTACCCTTTTGCTGTAACTGAGTTAATTTTTCTTGTAAAGTGCTCATATTCAATCTCCTTTAACTGAATTAACAGCTGTTTATTTTTGACACAAAAAAAACCCCACCCTAATAAAGGGACGAGGTTTCGCGTTACCACCCTAGTTCACAAGCCATAATTAAAAAAGGTGTGCACTCAGACAGGATAACGGCCTGTGCCGGAACTTTATTTGTGCTATGCACGCCCAAAGCCAACTCCGGAAGTGAAATTCACCAAGCATAGTCGGTTGACCTTCCATCAAAATAGTCAACTTTCTGAACGGCTAAGCTTAATTACTAGTTTCCATCTGCATTTTTAAACTGGTATTAATTGTAGCACAAAAGCCTAGTGCGTCAACTCCTCAACACATTGCTTTGCGTCAAGCCAAGTATCCGACCAACTATGAACGGCAGTAATAACCTGTTCAAGATCCTGACCTTGCGGCGTTAATTGGTATTCAATTAGTGCTGAATCAGAATAAGTTTTTCTTTCAACAATTTTTTCTTGCTCAAGTTCTTTTAAACGTTCAACTAATACCCGGTCGCTACACTTAGGAACTTTTTTTGCTAAATCTTTAAAGCGTTGCGTACCATCTTCGAGAAGAACGTCGACAATTAAACCATTCCATTTTTTTCCAAGAATTGTAAAAGTTTTTTGAAATTTAGGGCATAAGTGAAACTGCTCGCTTTGACATTCTGCAACCGTCTTTTCTGTCATAGTTCTCACCTCGAAATTATTCTAGCATACTTACTTTAAAAAAGTAAACCTATCTGACCAAAGCGCCATCTTCAAATTCCAGACAAGTAACAAAAAAAGCCGGGACAAAAGTCCTAGCCACTTACTATTTCTGAGCATTATTCTGGAATGTGCACCAAAAACAACTTTTGTCCCACTCCCTAGTGTTAGCCATTTAGTTTGGTTGTAAGATTTAACACTCGCTGCTTAAACGACTGTCTTAGCTTAGTCGCTTCAGGAATCGCGTATTCATCAATGGCACAATAATCATCAACCACTGAAACAATTAAGCTCTCTGGATAACGTGGCGGCGCAACTGTTGCACCCCACATATGCTTAATAATAATATCTTTTTCTTTTTTCGATAATTGAGTCAATTTTTCTGCATTACGTAACGCAATTCGCGGATGAATATAAGCATGGGTGCCCAGATCAAACTTAGTTGTCCGCCAATCATAATAGAATAGGTCGTGTAAAAGACCACCACGCGCAGTTGCCCGAGTATCCAACTTAAGCCTCTTGGCAATTAGATAACTACGGTAAGAAACATGAATTGAATGTTCTAGTCGGTTAGAAAAATGGTGCTGCGTGTAATCAGCTAGTCGTTTAACAGCGTCGGTCTCTAATAAATCAGCAACTTCATTTACGTATGCCTGATCATCTTGCCAGTTTAAAGTTTTTTTCATTCAATGGCTGCCTTTCTTCAATGAATTAATCTTACCCTAATTAAATTCAGTTTAATCCATTCCTAAGAAAATTGCGAACAATATCCTTGAATATTAAAGAAACTTAAGCTTTAATTGGTAGCGCTTAATTGAAACATTAAAATGCCGGCCGCAACAGCAACGTTTAGTGACTCTGCCTGCCCTTTTATGGGGATATACAGGTTTTTTGTTGTCATTTCTAATAACGACGCCTGCATTCCGTTTCCTTCATTCCCCATAACTAACGCAAAATCATTTTGAGACTTAATTGTTCGGAAATCAGCGGCGCCTTCGTTTAACTCGCTTCCGTAAACAGGTATTCCCGCTGCCTTAAAATCGGCAAACCAGGTTAGTAAATCGGACTCGTAAATTGTAATGTGAAATTGACTTCCCTGCATTGATCGGACTACCTTGGGACTATATAAGTCAGCACTATCCTGGCCCAACACAACACCATTAAAACCGGCGGCATCTGCTGTTCGAACCATTGTTCCGATATTTCCCGGATCTTGAATTTGGTCCAAAAGTAACCACGCACCATTTAAAGTTGCGGGTCTTTCCAGTTCGGGTAACTCAATTACGGCAAAGATTCCTTGCGTTGTAATCGTCTCCCCCAACGTCTTAGCAACTTCCCCTGAAATCCACTGAACGGCAACCCCATCAAGCCACGCGCTTTGTTCAAAAGCTTCGGTTGCTAACACGGCTTGAACTTTAGCGTTTGACTTAAGTACTTCCTTAACTAAGTGAATTCCCTCAATTAAATAACGTTGTTGGGCCAAACGCTCCTTTTTTCGCGCCAACTTGCGTAAGTCTTTGATATAATTGTTCTTGGAAGATTGGATTAATGACACAAAAACACGTCCTTCATTTTTTCTGCATTATACCATGATTTTTAAATTTATTGCTGTTCATTAAATGGAATCGAAAAAGGAGGCTAAAGAATGCGTACTGTTCAATTGACTGTATTCGGTCGTGTCCAAGGCGTTGGTTTTCGCTTCTCAACCAAACGCTTAGCAGATAAAATTGGTGTTAGCGGTATTGTGCGTAACTTAATTGATGGGTCAGTCTACATCGAGGCCAGTGGTAGTAACAAACAAATTGAGAAATTTATCTCTTCAATTAAGGCATCACCCTCACCCTACGGCAAAGTAACGCGCGTTGACCTTGAAGAAATTAAGCCAAGTAACTACCACGGCTTTCAAGTAACCGACTAAAGTCTCATTGAAAAATTGATTTCCTTCAAGTATAGTATTCTAGAAGACTTTACCTTGAAAGGAATTAAATAAATGAAGCAATCTAAACGCCTAATTACTTACGGCGGACTTTTTACGGTTTTAACTTTATTCTTATCGGCTTGTTCAAACCAACAAATTCATCGAACACCACCTACTGGTTTTCTTTACGGACCAATTTATAAGTTCCTTGGTCTACCGATGCAGCACTTGATCACCTGGATCGCAAAACTTTTCGGTAATCCACCTAACTATGGTTGGGCAATTTTAATTATCACACTCGTTGTTCGTTTAATTCTCTTACCATTAATGCTAAGCCAATCTAAGAAATCAACCCGGCAACAACAAAAGATGGCCGCAATTAAACCACAAATGGATGATATTCAAAAACGCCAAAAGGCTGCACAAACTAATGAAGAACGGACTGCAATTAGTCAGGAAATGATGACACTTTACAAAGACAACGGTGTCAGTATGACCGGCGGCATTGGCTGCTTACCACTATTAATTCAGTTACCTATTTTCTCTGCCTTATATATGGCCATCCAGTATGACCCAGTACTTTTTAAGAGTACCTTTATGGGAATTAGCCTAGGTCAAACTAACCTAGTGATCACAATCCTTGCAACGTTAACCTACGTCATTCAGGGCTACATTTCCTTAATTGGACTACCAGAAAGCCAGAAACAACAAATGAAGACGATGATGTTAATGAGTCCGGCCATGACCTTCTTCATTTCCTTGGCCTCCCCGGCTGGTTTAGGCCTATACTTCTTGGCTGGCGGCTTACTAGCCATTTTACAGACAGTTATTACAAATTTCTACTATATGCCAAAAATTAAGGCCGAAGTGGCCGAAGAATTAAAGAAGAATCCACCTAAGCAAGTTGTTAAACCCGTGGAAGAAACTGTTAAACCTGCTACTAAGCCTAAAAAAGTAGCGGCTAAGCCAAACGCAAATTCTAATCAAAAGAATCGTAATTCTGGTAAACAACACCACGAACGGTAATTAAAAAAACGTCACTGACAAAATTGTCAGTGACGTTTTTTAGTTATTAAACTATCATTTAGCAACGCTTTACTTCGAATCATCAGTTGTCGCTATTGGCGACTCACCCTTAGGCAACGTATTTAAAATAGGAAAGCTCATTCGAAGAATCGTGCCACTACCCAGTACACTTTCTGCCGAAATTTTACCATGGTAGCTATCAACCAAGCGTTGAGCAATTGACAGGCCTAAACCATTGCCCCCTTTATCGCGGCTACGGGCCTTATCAACCCGGTAGAAACGATTAAAGACTCGTGCAAGGTCTGCTTCAGCAATTCCTTCGCCAAAGTCCTGCACAGCAATTTCGACTTGATTACCAGTACGTGCAATTGACAAATGAACTTCTTGTCGTTTTTCAGAATACTTGACGGCATTGTCCATCAAAATAATCATAATTTGCTCAAAGTGATCACGATAAATCTTAACGATCGTTGGTTGATCAAGATCATCGTCCAAGGTAAACGTAAAATCAGGATGAATTAGTTTGAAATTATTGAAGACTTGCTGCGTAACGTCCTTAACGTCAGTCTTTGCGTGAGGGTAATGAACCTCAACTTGTTCTGCGCGAGTTAGATCCAACATCTCTTGGACTAAGCTCTTCATTCGGGTGATTTCCTGGACGGAAGCACTAATTGACTCGGCCAAAACCTCAGGATCATCTTTTCCCCAACGGTTCAACATTTGTAAGTGGCCCTCAATAATTGCGACCGGGGTGCGCAATTCATGTGAAACATCTTCAACAAATTCTTCCTGCTGTTCAATGTAACGCTGCATTCGATCCAGCATATCATTAAAAAGGTTGGCCAAATCGGCTAATTCATCATTTCGCTTTACTTGGGGAATCCGTTCCGCCGATTGTGGATCATTCTTGATAATATCAATCGTATCAGTCATTGATTTAATCGGCCGCATGAAATAACTGGCCAAAAGGTACCCCACTAATCCACTAATCAAAAAAGCAAGTAACCCAATCCCAAAAAAGGCCTTCAACAGTTGATTCTGATCCTTGCGTAAGGTTCCCAGTTGTGTCGTCACCTGCGCGTAACCGATAATTTTACCAGTAGTTCGTGAACGAATTGGCCGCCGACCAATAAAGCCGTTCACGCCATGAATCTTTGTTCGCTCAATATCAATATTGGCTGTCTTTTTAAATTTTGTTGGGATATTCCGTGAAGCAAAAATTGACTTACCATTAGGATTATAAACGCTGACGGTCACATCCTCACGGGCTAATTTAACAATAATCGAATCAGTATAGATGTTTTTCTTCGCGTTTTGATCACTTTTAGGAACCTCGTCTGCCGGCGTTGCCAAATCAGGACGAAGGTATGGTAAAACAGTTGCGTGCGTCAAGGTGTCGGACTGATTATTTAGGCGCTCAACCACTAGCGTCATCGTATCACGTAAGTTAGTCTGTTCTTGACCTAACATAATGGCAGTAAAGCAATTAAAAATTAAAATTGAAAAGATGGCAAAAACAATGAATACACCAAAAGCGGCACCCAACGCCCACTTCCATTTTAATGAAAAACGTCGAGCCCGCTTTTGTTGTTTATCAGCAGTGATGGATTTCACGAGCGCATCACGTACCCAGTACCACGAACGGTTTGAATATAGCTTTCCTCACCGTCTCGATCAATTTTATTTCGTAAATAACGAATATAAACATCAACTACATTCGTCTCGACTTCACTTTCATAGCCCCAAACCTTGTTTAACAAAACATCACGGCCCAGCACAACGTTGATATTTTCCATTAACGTTAACAACAGCTCGTATTCGCGCTTCGTCAAATCAATTGTTTCATTACCGCGTTTAACAACCCGATTTTCTTTCTCAATTGTTAAATCTCGATACGAAACAGTTGTTTGCTTAGCGTTATTTTGCTCGCCTTCAATATCAATCCGGCGTAGTAAAGCCCGTAAACGAGCCAATAGTTCTTCGATGGCAAATGGTTTAACAATATAATCATCGGCACCATGATCTAACCCCGAAACACGATCAATAACTGAGTCCCGCGCCGTCATCATAATAATTGGTGTGTTCTTGACTTGGCGAACACGTCGACAAACTTCTAAACCATTTAGCTCAGGTAACATTAAATCTAATAAGATGGCGTCCCAATCAGTTGCTAGCGCAGCATCTAAACCTGTTCGTCCATTATAATGAACAGCCGTTTCATAACCTTCATGTTTCAATTCAAGCTCAACAAAACGGGCCAGATTTTTTTCATCTTCAATAATTAGAATTTTACTCATTCAACCGCACAACTCCTTGAAAGACTATTAACATTTTCACAGTGTTACGTCATAATCGTATTTTTTATTTACTAAATTCAAACTTTAATAATTAAATATCTCATACAAAATAGTATTTTACCATGAATAGTGTAAAAAAGCCACCAATTCCCTCTAAACTAACTCACAGACCATTACCATAAAATGATAAAAAAATGATATAAAACAAAAGTTGCTCTACTTGGGTAGTTAACTAAAAACTACCCCAATAGACTCATGTTTTATATCATCAATTTAAAAACGAATTAATTTTATTGTTCTTTGTACCATGAATAATGGAAACTACCGTCACGATCTGTCCGCTCATAAGTGTGGGCACCAAAGAAATCGCGTTGGGCCTGAATAATATTTGCTGGTAATCGTTCTGCACGGTAAGAATCATAGTAAGTAATTGCAGAAGTGAAACCAGGAATTGGCACACCAGCCTTAACGGCAATACCAACTAAGTCACGAACTGCTTCTTGATACCGTTTAGCAATATCTTTGAAGTAATCATCCAGTAGTAAATTCTGTAATTCGGGTTCTTTGTCGTAAGCATCCGTAATATTCTGCAAGAAGCGTGCCCGAATAATACAACCCTCACGCCAAATGCTAGCAATTTCACCATATTGAAGATTCCAATCATAGTGTTTAGAGGCAATTCGCATTTGTTCAAAGCCTTGGGCATAACTCATAATTTTACTGAAGTATAGGGCTCTACGGATCATTTCAACAACGCTGTCCTTGTCAAAAGAAACTTTACCCTCTGGTTTTGGTAAAACCTTACTTGCAGCAACACGTTCAGTTTTCATCATTGAAATATAACGTGCATAAACGGACTCCGTAATTAGCGATTGTGGAATTTCAAGTTCTAAGGCGTTACTTGAACTCCATTTACCAGTTCCCTTATTCGCTGTCCGGTCCAAAATTTTATCAACAATTGGCTCACCAGAACCAAGATCATCTTTGCGCGTTAAAATATCGGCAGTGATGTCGATCAAATAACTATCTAATTCACCTTTATTCCAATCGGAGAAAATAGCCGCAATTTCATTAACGGATAAACCAACCACATTTTTCAATAGGTTATAGCTTTCAGCAATTAGTTCTTCATCACCGTATTCAATCCCATTATGGATCATCTTAACGTAGTGACCAGCCCCATTGTTCCCAATATAAGTCACACAAGGCTTGCCATCTTTAGCTTTAGCGGCAATCTTTTCAAAGATCGGGGCAACTAAGTCATAAGCTTCCTTTTGACCACCAGGCATCATCGAAGGTCCTTGTAAGGCACCTAATTCGCCACCAGAAACACCAGTCCCAATAAAATTAATACCGGACTTGTCTAATTCTGCGTTACGGCGCATTGTGTCTTTGAAGAAGGTATTACCACCATCAATTAAAACATCACCCTTATCCAATAAAGGTAAAATTTCTTGAATGACAGCATCCGTTGCTGCACCGGCCTTAACCATCATCATAATTCGACGTGGTTTTTCCAGTGATGCAACAAAATCTTCAATCGTATAGCTAGGTACCAAATTCTTATCCGCGTGCTCCTTGGCAACAGCCTCTGTTTTTGAGCCTGTTCGGTTGAAAATGGCAACCGTATAACCGCGACTCTCAATGTTCAGTGCTAGGTTCTTCCCCATGACGGCCATACCGACAACGCCAATTTGGGGTTTTTTATTTTCCATAAATCATTGAGCCTCCTTCAATAGTTAACACTCTTATCCTATCAAAAACAGTCACTAAATAAAAGGGCTCTATACTTTTTCCTGTTGATAGTTTACAAATGGTAAACTATTAACAGGATTTTTGTGCAGAAAAAGAGCTCAC
>NZ_RHNQ01000022.1 GCF_003946275.1 Loigolactobacillus backii | reverse complement strand
TCGGGAAATAGCTCAGCTTGGTAGAGCACTTGGTTTGGGACCAAGGGGTCGCAGGTTCGAATCCTGTTTTCCCGATTATAATTAATATTTTTCATGCGGAAGTAGTTCAGTGGTAGAACATCACCTTGCCATGGTGGGGGTCGCGGGTTCGAATCCCGTCTTCCGCTTGTTTTTTGCTATTTTTCGGGAAGTAGCTCAGCTTGGTAGAGCACTACGTTCGGGACGTAGGGGTCGCAGGTTCGAATCCTGTTTTCCCGACTATTGAAAATAATATTATTCGGAGATTTAAAATTGGGACTATATCGTAAGCTATTTACGAGGTAGTCCTTTTTAGTTATTGGTCTAAACTACTGGCTTTAATGCCAAATGCTCTTTCAAATATCAATTTGGCGTATGGCCTCAAACTTATTCCAATGCTAATTGATGGTCATTTTTAAAAACATTTACACCAGATTAGTCGGAAGAATACTAATAAAAGTATTTTCCAAACACGACCTATTCTTAACTACAAATTAACGCATCATTTTGTAATGTTAGTAAATTATTTAATCTAAATTCTTTGCAAATTTATAATTATCTTCTATAATAATAGTCAATATTAGTCAAAGTTAAGGTGAGGGCAGATGCAAGGACAAAATATTTCTGATATTATCGAGGCCTATTTAAAACAGATCCTGAATGAATCAACTCGTGTCGAAATTCGGCGTTCCGAGGTAGCAGAATTGTTTAACTGTGTTCCATCCCAAATTAATTATGTGATTAATACTCGTTTTACAATTCAACGTGGTTATCTTGTTCAAAGTAAGCGTGGTGGTGGTGGTTATATTCGTATTGAAAAGGTGAAATTATTAGACGATCGTGATATGCTAGATACACTCATAGGACTGGTTGGACACCAGATTAGCCAGCGGGATACGTTGGCGATTGTTCAAAAGCTTTATGAGGATAATGCTATCGAGCGAAGAGACGCCAATTTAATTTTGGCCGCGACTAGCCACCAGACGTTAGCTTTAAATGATCGACAATTGGAAGCAGAGTTAAGAGCGCGAATTTTAACCAGTCTTCTAAATCATTTGCGTTATGAAAGAGAGTAAGCGAAAGTGAGGGACGCTTAATGGATAATTTATTTACACCGAGTGCAAAAAACGTTTTAGTTCTCGCACAGGAACAAGCAAAGTATTTCCGCCATCATGCTGTGGGTACGGAGCATTTATTACTTGCACTTGTCATTGAAAATGACGGGATTGCAGGTAAGACATTGCGGCAATTATCAGTTAATGAAACTGACATCCGTGAGGAAATTGAACGTTTTACTGGCTATGGTACTTCAGCAGAAACCAAAAAGGACGTCTACCTTCCTTACGCACCCAAGGCCAAACAAGTGCTTTCATATGCCGGTGATGAGGCCAAACGCATGGGCGCAATGAAGATTGGCACGGAACATATTTTGTTGGGGTTACTCCGTGAAGATGACATTCTGGCTTCACGTATTTTAACTAATCTAGGGTTAAGTCTAAGTAAAACTCGGCAAATGGTTCTAAAAAAATTGGGTGTTAACGATACAACAACTAAACGCCGTGGCCAAACTCGAAATCGTCAGGCGCAGCAAAGTGAAGGAACACCAACGCTAGATTCTTTAGCGCGTGACCTAACACAATTAGCACGCGAAAATAAAATGGACCCTGTTGTCGGACGAAGTAAAGAAGTTCGGCGCTTGATTCAAGTTTTATCCCGCCGAACTAAAAATAATCCTGTTTTAATTGGCGAACCTGGGGTTGGTAAAACTGCCATTGCTGAGGGCTTAGCACAAAAGATTATTAATGGTGATGTACCGGACGATATGCGTAAAAAGCGCTTAATGGCGTTAGATATGGGATCATTGGTCGCTGGCACAAAATATCGTGGGGAATTTGAAGATCGTTTAAAGAAAGTAATCGACGAAATTTATAAAGATGGACAAGTTATTCTATTTATTGATGAATTGCATACTTTAATTGGTGCCGGGGGTGCTGAAGGCGCGATTGATGCTTCCAATATTTTGAAGCCGGCCTTAGCTCGTGGCGAAATGCAAGTTATTGGTGCAACTACTTTAGATGAATACCAAAAATATATTGAAAAAGATGCTGCCTTAGAGCGACGATTTGCTACAATTCAAGTTAACGAACCAACGCAAAAAGAGGCAGAAGAGATTTTACTTGGACTACGAAGTCGTTATGAAGAACATCATGGCGTCACAATTACTGACGAGGCCGTTCATGAAGCGGTTGTCCTTTCTGCACGTTATATTAGTGACCGTTTCTTACCAGATAAGGCAATTGATTTAATTGATGAATCAGCGGCTTCAGTACGTTTGGATGCCGCCAGTAAGAAAACACCTGAAAACAAGTTAGAAACACGGCTAACCGAACTAACTAAGTCTAAAGAAAAGGCCATTGAAGAACAAGACTTTGAAAAGGCCGCCGCTATTCGTGAAGACGAAATGAAGGTAAAGGCAAAGTTGGAAGCTAAGGCGGCCAAGACAGGTGAAACAAACGGTGTGCGTAAGGATGTTAAGGTTATGCCAGAGGATATTGCGACGGTTGTTTCGCAATGGACTGGTGTGCCTTTGACCCAATTGCGTAAAAGTGAAAGTGACCGGTTAGTTAATTTAGAAAAAGTTTTGCATAAACGAGTAGTTGGTCAAGAAGAAGCAGTTTCAGCTGTTTCGCGGGCAATTCGCCGGGCTCGTAGTGGGCTAAAAGATCCACAACGGCCAATTGGTTCATTTATGTTTCTTGGACCAACTGGGGTTGGTAAGACTGAATTGGCGAAGGCCTTGGCTGAAGCAATGTTTGGTTCAGAGGATAATATGATTCGAGTTGATATGTCCGAATATATGGAGAAGTATTCAACCTCCCGTCTTGTCGGAGCACCGCCTGGCTACGTTGGTTATGACGAAGGCGGTCAGTTAACCGAGCAAGTTCGGCAGAAACCATATTCGGTTGTGTTATTGGATGAAGTTGAAAAGGCGCATCCGGATGTCTTCAATATTTTATTGCAGGTGTTAGATGATGGCTATTTAACTGACTCTAAAGGGCGCAAGGTTGATTTCCGCAATACAATTTTAATTATGACGTCTAACCTTGGTGCAACAACTTTACGCGATGAAAAGTCGGTTGGTTTTGGCGCTAAAAATGCGCAACAGGATTACAAAGCAATGCGCAGTCAAATCCTTCAAGAATTGAAGAATTCGTTCCGACCTGAATTTCTCAATCGAATTGATGAAGTTGTCGTTTTCCATTCTTTGACTAAGGTTGAGCTGCACGAAATTGTGAAGATTATGGCTAAAACTGTGTTACGCCGCTTGCAAGAGCAGAAAATTGCGGTTAAAATTACGCCGGCCGCAATTGATGTGATTGCTAATGTTGGTTTTGATCCGGAATACGGTGCGCGGCCAATTCGGCGAGCACTCCAAACTGAAGTTGAAGATCGTTTAAGTGAAGAACTTCTTTCGGGAAAAATCAAATTAGGTGATTCTCTAACTATTGGTGCTCGGCAGAATAAGATCACAATTAATATTCGTGACGAAAATGAAAAAAATAAAAAAGCAACGGATTCAACCGTAAAGGCATAGTTGCGCTAGTTGTTTAAGGGTGTGAAGAAAATCTTTTCTTCACACCCTTTTTTGTGTGGGTTCGGCTGTCCGAAAAGGCACAGGGTTGGTTTTCTATAGAAAAAATTGCAGAGACGTTAACATAAGAGGATTTGGCCGTTGAATTGCTAAGGCCAGCGCTAAAAATAGGTAATAATAACCATTAAAAAGAAAATCGATTTGATTTATCTAGTAATTGCAGGTCCAATTATTAAATCTCTGGCAGATTTAGGAAACGTATTTAATTCTTTTTTGAAACGTACTTTTGGGCGGCCCAACGTTTTCAATTAATTTGAAGTATGTTATTCTAAAAACAATTAGCGCTTAATCCGTTATTAAGAAAGAAGCGAAGAGTTTGATTGATATAATAGCGACTGTGGACTCACAGGAGCAAGCAAAAATGTTATTAACGGCAGACGTTGATACTTTATATTTAGGCGAAGATTTCTTTGGTTTACGCCTACCCCATAGTTTTAAACGATCGGAAGTAGCAGAAATTGTTCAATTGGCACATGCTGCAGGTAAAAAAGTAACGGTGGCAGTTAATGCCATCATGCATAATGATCGGATTGCTAAGGTTGCCGACTATTTAGATTTTTTGGCCGCTTTGCAAGTAGATCAAATTACAGTTGGTGATCCCGGTGTTATCTACTTATTGCAGCAGAAAAAATTAAACTTACCATTTATTTATGATGCGGAGGTATTAGTTACCAGTGCGCGGCAAGTTAATTTTTGGGCAAAACATGGTGCTAGTGGGGCGGTAATTGCCCGCGAGGTTCCCCATGATGAATTAACTGAAATGGTGACGGAATTACAGATTCCTGGTGAAATTCAAGTTTACGGCGCTACTTGTATTCATCAATCTGGGCGACCACTACTGCATAATTATTTTAACTTTGTTAAAGAACATCAAGATCGTGCGGACCGGGCGCGTGGTTTATTTGTTTCGGCGCCCCATAAACCAGAAACTCATTACTCAATTTATGAAGATTTCAATGGTACGCATGTGTTTGCCAATAATGATTTAAATTTGATAACCAAACTGGCCGAGTTAAATGATTTAGGGCTGACCCACTGGAAGTTAGACGGGTTATTTGCTGACCACGATCAATTTGTTAATATCGCTCAAATTTTTGTGGCCGCCAAAAAGGCCATTTTGGCACAAAAATGGACGCCAGATCTGGTTGAGCAATTAGACGGGCAAGTCGGTGCTAATCAACCAGCCAATCGTGGTTTGGATACTGGTTTTTACGAAATAGATCCTAGCGAGGTGCAATAAAATGCGAACTATTATAAATAAACCCGAAGTACTAGCACCAGCTGGTACCTTGGAAAAATTAAAAGTTGCCATCAATTATGGTGCGGATGCTGTCTATATTGGCGGCGACGCATACGGGTTACGCACACGTGCTGGCAATTTTTCCTTTGATCAAATGCGTGAAGGGGTAGCTTTTGCCAAAGCGCATAACGCTAAAGTTTACGTCGCGGCAAATATTGTTGCTCATGAAGGTGATGTTCAGGGTGCCGGTAAATTTTTCCGGACCTTACGCGACATCGGCATTAGTGCAGTAATTGTGTCTGATCCTTCATTGATTGAAATTGCGATCACTGAGGCACCGGGCTTACCGGTTCATTTATCGACCCAGGCCTCGGCCACTAATTATGAAACGTTAAATTTTTGGCAAAACGAAGGTCTGGAACGGGTTGTATTGGCCCGCGAAGTTGGCATTGAAGAAATAAAGGAAATGCGGCGACATACTAACGTTCAAATTGAGGCCTTTATTCACGGGGCAATGTGTATTGGTTATTCAGGACGTTGCGTTTTATCCAATCACATGAGCATGCGTGATGCTAATCGTGGTGGTTGTGCTCAAAATTGTCGTTGGAAGTATGATTTATTTGAAATGCCGACAATGGGAGAAAAACAAACTGAAACGGATCCAAAGACACCTTTTACTATGAGTGCTGTCGATATGGCAATGATTGAGCATATTCCTGACTTAGTTGAAGCAGGCGTTAATTCATTTAAAATTGAAGGTCGAATGAAATCAATTCATTACGTGTCGACAGTTGCCAATGTTTACCGCCGGGCGGTTGATAGTTATTGCGCCGATCCTGATCATTACGTTTTAAACCAAGATTGGGTGGATGAATTGTGGAAGGTTGCTCAGCGCGAAATGTCAACTGGTTTTTACTACGGTACACCAACACAAGATGATGAATTATTTGGAAAGCGCCGTAAGCGACCACAGTATACGTTTGTTGGCCAAGTGCTTGATTATGATGCCAAACGGCAAGTTGCGATGGTTCAACAACGTAATAATTTTGGTGTTGGTGATAAGGTTGAATTTTACGGTCCGCATTTCACACACCATGAAGAAGTCATTCAGCAGTTGTGGGATAAAGACAATGATATTTTACGTCGTGCCCCTGACGCAATGATGGTTTACCAAGTACCAGTGGATATTCCAGTAAAGGCCGGCGATATGTTACGTAAGGAACGGGCAAAGTAGTTGCTATTTTGCTGATTTGGGTTAGACTGAAAGTGCTGACGCATTTAGTGTGGCCTAATTTTTGAAACAATAGCGCCCAATTTTAACGCCTAATCTAGTGGTAACGTGTTTAGCAGGGTGGATTCCTGTGCGCAGCCATAATCACCGAGTGATTCATTTAGTGGAATCTAAATACCTTGCTAAGGGCGCGCTAGTTGGTTGACAGTTAAATATAACAAGTGTATGATTAGTAATTGCTAAAACTGCGAATACAACTGCTCTGCGATCTATTGTCCGGAGGGTAGTTTATAAGAAAACTCAAAAGTAGCTGACAAGTTTGAATAGAACAATGTCCTATTTTTGGTTTTTTTTTGCTTAAAATTCGGGTTGATTAGCAATTGTAATGTAACTTTAACAATTGTATTGTTTTTGTAATGTGAAGGCTAGAGTGTGTTTGAAAAGGCAGATTTTGAACCTGCTATTTTCAACTTGATGATCTTTATTGCAGTTGAATGGTTAATGCTCAGTGCAGAAAACCAAACATTCTCTAAGCAATTCGTAGATACTACAGAAGGGGTGAACAATTTGGCAGGTCATTTAGTTAAATACGGAAAACACCGTACGCGTCGAAGTTATTCACGTATTAAAGAAGTGCTGGATTTACCAAACTTGATTGAAATCCAATCAAATTCGTATAACTGGTTCTTAGATGAAGGCCTGAAAGAAATGTTCAATGACATTATGCCGATTGAAGATTTCGCAGGGAACCTATCATTAGAGTTCGTTGATTATCAATTATTGGAAGCAAAGTACTCAGTAAAAGAAGCACGACAGCATGATGCTAATTATTCAGCACCACTCCACGTGACTTTGCGCTTGACCAACCATGAAACTGGCGAGATCAAATCGCAGGACGTTTTCTTTGGTGATTTTCCATTAATGACCGATCAAGGTACCTTTATTATCAATGGTGCCGAACGGGTTATCGTTTCCCAGTTGGTACGTTCACCTGGTGTTTATTTCAACAGTGAGCTTGATAAGAATAGCCGCACTATTTATGGTGCTACTGCCATTCCTAATCGTGGGGCGTGGTTAGAATATGAAACTGACGCCAAGGATATTTCATACGTTCGAATTGACCGGACGCGTAAAATTCCAATGTCAGAATTAATTCGTGCCTTAGGCTTTGGCTCTGATGACGACATTATCGGTATGTTAGGCGATAATGATAGTTTGATGTTAACCCTAGAAAAAGATGTTCATAAGAACACTGACGACTCTCGGGTTGAAGAATCGCTAAAAGATATTTACGAACGACTTCGGCCAGGTGAACCAAAGACAGCCGATAGTTCAAGAAGTTTATTGAACGCACGCTTCTTTGATCCAAAGCGCTATGACTTAGCAGCTGTTGGTCGCTATAAAATTAACAAGAAATTAACCTTAAAAACACGTTTATTGAATCAGACTTTGGCTGAAACCTTAGCTGATCCAGATACTGGTGAAGTTCTTGCGCAAAAGGGTGACGTTGTTGACCGTGGGGTTATGGAAAAATTAAGTCCTTATTTGGACCGCGATGATTTCATGACAACGACTTACACACCATCTGATGAAGGGGCCGTTACTGACCCAATGATCTTACAATCAATTAAAATCTTCTCTAAAGTTAATCCTGAAAAAGAAGTGCCATTAATCGGTAATGGTCACATTGAACTTGCCTGGAAGCATATTCGACCAGCTGATATCATCGCGTCAATGAACTACTTCTTGAACTTACAAGAAGGTATTGGCACAACTGATGATATTGATCATTTAGGCAACCGTCGGATTCGTTCAGTTGGTGAGTTATTACAAAATCAATTCCGAATTGGTTTATCACGGATGGAACGGGTTGTCCGTGAACGGATGTCAATCCAGGATACGTCAACTGTAACACCACAACAATTGATCAATATTCGGCCAGTTGTTGCTTCAATTAAGGAATTCTTTGGTTCATCACAATTGTCACAGTTCATGGATCAGACGAACCCGCTTGGCGAATTAACGCATAAGCGGCGGTTATCTGCCCTTGGCCCTGGTGGTTTAACGCGTGATCGTGCCGGATATGAAGTTCGTGATGTGCACTATACTCATTACGGTCGGATGTGCCCAATCGAAACGCCTGAAGGGCCTAACATTGGTTTAATTAACAGTTTAGCTAGTTATGCCGTCGTTAATAAGTATGGCTTTATTGAAACACCATACCGCCGTGTTGATTGGACGACACATAAAGTTACCGATAAAATTGACTATTTAACGGCCGATGAAGAAGATAACTACGTCGTTGCTCAGGCCAACTCACCATTAAATGATGATGGCTCATTCGTCGACGATACCGTTTTGGCTCGCCGTGTTGATGAAAACTTGGAAATTTCTACTGATCGGGTCGATTACATGGATGTTTCGCCTAAACAAGTTGTTGCCGTAGCAACGGCCTGCATTCCTTTCTTGGAAAATGATGACTCTAATCGTGCCTTGATGGGTGCCAATATGCAGCGCCAAGCTGTTCCGTTGATTAACCCTCATGCACCACTAGTAGGAACTGGTATGGAATATAAGGCGGCCCATGACTCAGGGACTGCCGTTGTCGCTAAGCACGCTGGAACTGCTGAATACGTTGATGCTAAGCAAATTCGCATTCGCCGTGAAGACGGTACTTTAGACAAATATAATTTAATGAAATTCCGTCGTTCTAACTCAGGTAAGAGTTACAATCAGCGTCCAATCGTTAAGTTGGGCGATAAGATTGATGCTAGTGAAATTCTAGCTGACGGACCTGCAATGGAAAATGGTGAACTTGCTTTAGGGCAAAACCCAATCATTGCTTTCATGACTTGGAATATGTATAACTACGAAGATGCCATTGTCTTATCTGAAAAGCTAGTTCGTGAAGATGCGTACACGTCAATTCATATTGAAGAATATGAATCAGAAGCTCGTGATACAAAGCTTGGACCGGAAGAAATCACCCGTGAGATTCCTAACGTTGGTGAAGATGCTCTGAAGGATTTAGATGAATTTGGTGTCGTTCGAATTGGTGCTGAAGTTAAGGATGGCGATTTATTAGTTGGTAAGGTAACACCTAAGGGAGTTACTGAATTATCAGCTGAAGAACGTTTGTTACACGCAATCTTTGGTGAAAAAGCGCGTGAAGTTCGGGATACATCGCTACGAGTACCTCATGGTGGCGGCGGAATTATCCAGGACGTTAAGATCTTTACTCGTGAAGCCGGTGACGAATTATCACCTGGCGTTAACATGATGGTTCGGGTCTATATTGCCCAGAAACGTAAGATTCAAGTTGGGGATAAAATGGCCGGACGTCATGGTAATAAAGGGACCGTTTCAATTGTTGTTCCGGAAGAGGATATGCCTTACTTGCCAGATGGCACACCAGTTGACATTTGCTTGTCACCAATGGGTGTTCCATCCCGTATGAATATTGGTCAGGTTATCGAACTTCATTTAGGTATGGCAGCACGTAACTTAGGTATCCACGTTGCAACGCCAGTCTTTGATGGTGCGCGGGATAAAGATATCTGGGATGCTGTTAAAGAAGCCGATATGGATAACGATGCTAAATCAGTACTTTATGATGGCCGTACTGGTGAACCATTTACTAACCGAGTTTCTGTTGGGGTTATGTACTATATGAAATTAGCCCACATGGTTGACGATAAATTACATTCTCGTTCAATCGGACCTTACTCATTAGTGACACAACAGCCATTAGGTGGTAAAGCTCAGTTTGGTGGTCAGCGTTTTGGTGAAATGGAAGTTTGGGCACTTGAGGCTTATGGTGCAGCTTACACACTTCAAGAAATTTTGACTTATAAATCCGATGATGTTGTTGGCCGGGTTAAGACCTACGAAGCAATCGTTAAGGGTGAACCAATTCCTAAGCCAGGTGTACCAGAATCTTTCCGTGTTTTAGTCAAGGAATTACAATCTCTTGGTTTGGACATGAAGGTTTTGGATGCCGATAATAAGGAAATTGAATTACGCGACATGGACGATGAAGACGATGACGTTGTAAGTGTTGACGCCTTGTCTAAATTTGCCAAGGAACAAGAGGCAGCTAAGGCTAAAAAGGCTGCTGAAGAAGCAACAAAAGCTAACAATGACAACGATAAATAATAGGAGGTCGGCCAAGTGATAGATGTTAATAAATTTGAGAGTATGCAGATTGGGCTTGCATCTCCCGATAAAATCCGCAGTTGGTCTTATGGTGAAGTTAAAAAGCCAGAAACAATCAACTACCGAACACTAAAGCCAGAACGCGATGGTCTGTTTGATGAACGGATTTTTGGCCCGACGAAAGACTGGGAATGTGCTTGTGGTAAATACAAACGAATTCGCTATAAGGGAATCGTTTGTGATCGCTGCGGGGTTGAAGTTACGCGTTCTAAGGTTCGTCGTGAACGAATGGGTCACATTGAACTAGCAGCGCCAGTTTCACATATTTGGTACTTCAAAGGTATTCCAAGCCGAATGGGTCTTGTTTTAGACATGAGCCCCCGCGCTTTGGAAGAGATCATTTACTTCGCATCCTACGTTGTCATTGAATCCGGCAACACTGCCTTAGAAAAGAAACAACTTTTAACTGAAAGTGAATACCGTGAAAAGTATGAACAGTACGGTCATGAGTTTAAAGCTAAGATGGGTGCTGAAGCCATCAAAGAATTATTAGATGACGTTGACCTAGATAAAGAAGTTGCTGGGCTTAAGGAAGATCTAAAGACTGCTCAAGGCCAAAAACGGACTCGTGCTATTCGACGTTTAGATATTCTTGAAGCTTTCCGTCAATCTGGTAACGAACCTAGTTGGATGGTTATGGATGCCATTCCTGTTATTCCACCGGATTTACGACCAATGGTTCAATTAGAAGGTGGCCGTTTTGCCACTTCTGATTTAAATGATTTATACCGGCGGGTGATCAACCGGAATAATCGGTTGAAACGACTACTTGATTTAAATGCGCCTAATATCATTGTTCAAAACGAAAAACGGATGCTCCAAGAAGCCGTCGACGCTTTGATCGATAATGGCCGTCGTGGCCGTCCAGTTACTGGGCCTGGTAATCGTCCGTTAAAATCACTTTCACATTTATTGAAGGGGAAACAAGGACGTTTCCGCCAGAACTTGTTAGGTAAGCGGGTTGATTATTCAGGTCGTTCAGTTATTGATGTCGGCCCAACGCTTAAATTCTATCAATGTGGTTTACCACGTGAAATGGCACTTGAATTATTCAAACCATTTGTCATGCATGAATTAGTTAAACGTGAATTAGCGTCGAACATTAAGAATGCTAAGCGTAAAATTGATCGTCGGGATGAAGATATTTGGGATGTCTTGGAAGATGTTATTAAAGAACACCCAGTACTATTAAACCGGGCACCTACATTACATCGTTTGGGTATTCAGGCATTTGAACCAGTTTTAGTTGATGGTAAATCAATTCGTCTGCACCCACTTGCTTGTGAGGCCTACAACGCCGATTTTGATGGTGATCAGATGGCGATTCACGTACCATTATCTGATGAAGCTCAGGCTGAAGCACGGATGTTAATGTTAGCTGCTCACCATATCTTGGCCCCACGTGATGGTAAGCCAATTTCAACACCTTCACAGGACGTTGTGCTTGGTAACTACTTCTTAACAACTGAAGAAGCTGGCATTAACGGTGAAGGCATGATCTTTAAGGATCCTAATGAAGTTGTTTTGGCTTATCAAAATGGCTACGTTGAATTGCATACGCGTATTGGTTTAGCAACCAATTCATTACTAGACAAGCCTTTCTCTGATAAACAACGGAATAAAATTATGATTACTTCAGTTGGTAAGGTAGCCTTTAACGCAATTTTGCCAAAGGACTTTGTTTATTTGAACGAACCAACTAACGGTAACTTGATGGATGGAATTGACGATAAGTTCTTTATTGAACCTGGTACTGATATCAAGGCTGCCATTAAAGATCGTGATTTGAACCAGCCCTTCAAGAAGAGCTTCTTGGCCGACATCATTGCACAAGTCTTTAAGATCTATAAGGTAACCGAAACATCTGAGTTATTGGATCGAATGAAGACTTTAGGTTATACGGAAGCGACGCATTCAGGGATTACCGTTGGGGTTTCTGATATCAATGACTTGCCTGAAAAGCCTGCCTTAGTTGCAGAAGCACATAAGCAAGTTGCTTTGATTACGAAACAGTTCCGTCGTGGTTTAATTACTGATGATGAACGTTATCAACGTGTCATTGGTATTTGGAACAGCGTTAAGGATCAAATCCAACAACGGTTAATGGAAAATATGCCTGCAAACAATCCAATCTTTATGATGAGTGATTCTGGTGCCCGTGGTAATGCATCTAACTTTACACAGTTAGCTGGTATGCGTGGTTTAATGGCTGCTCCTAATGGACAAATCATGGAATTACCAGTTATTTCAAACTTCCGTGAGGGTCTCTCCGTTATGGAAATGTTTATTTCAACCCATGGTGCTCGTAAAGGGATGACCGATACAGCACTGAAGACCGCTAACTCCGGTTACTTAACTCGTCGTTTAGTCGATGTTGCCCAGGATGTTATCGTTCGTGAAGAAGATTGTGGAACTGATCGTGGCTTAGAAGTATCTGCCATTATGGAAGGTAACGAAGTCATCGAACCACTTTATGATCGAATTCTTGGTCGTTACACGATGAAATCAATTTATGACCCTGAAACCGGTGAAGAATTTGCCGGTAAGAACGTTATGATTGATGAAACGTTGGCGCAAAAGATTATTAATGCCGGAATTAAGACCGTCACAATTCGTTCCGTCTTTACTTGTAACACTGAACATGGTGTTTGCCGTTATTGCTTCGGTCGTAACTTGGCCATTGGTGAAACCGTCGAAGTTGGTGAAGCCGTTGGGACAGTTGCTGCGCAGTCAATCGGTGAACCTGGTACACAGTTAACAATGCGGACTTTCCATACCGGTGGTGTTGCCGGTGGCGATATTACGCAAGGGTTGCCTCGTGTTCAGGAAATTATGGAAGCACGTAATCCTAAAGGCCTTGCAACGATTACTGAAGTTACTGGTGAAATTACAGCGATTGATGAAAATCCAGCTGACCACACTAAGGAAATTACGGTTCAAGGCGAAACTGATACACGAACTTATAGTGTACCGTTTACGTCACGAATCCGAATTAAGGAAGGCGACCTTGTTAATCGTGGTGATTCACTAACTGGTGGGTCAATTGATCCTAAACAACTATTACAAGTCAGTGATACCTTAACAACTGAAATCTATATGCTTCGCGAAATTCAAAAAGTATACCGGATGCAAGGTGTTGAAGTTTCTGATAAGCATATGGAAGTTATGGTTCGGCAAATGATGCGCAAAGTTCGTGTTATGGATCCTGGCGATACGGATATCTTGCCAGGAACATTACTTGATATTGCCGACTTTAAGCGAGCAAACTATAAGACCTTAATTGCTGGCGGTATTCCAGCAACAGCACGTCCTGTCTTACTTGGGATTACTAAGGCTGCTCTAGAAACTAATAGTTTCTTATCTGCAGCTTCATTCCAAGAAACAACTCGTGTCTTGACTGACGCCGCAATTCGGGGCAAGAATGATCCATTACTTGGTCTAAAAGAAAATGTTATTATCGGGAAGATTATTCCTGCTGGTACTGGTATGGCTAAGTATCGTCATACTGAACCAAAAGAAGTTGGTGTTGTTTCCGAGAACGTCTATTCAATTAGTGATCTTGAAAAACAAATGAACGCCAATAATGGTGAAGGTCAACAACCAGATAATAATTAAAGTTAAAAAGGCGTCGGACATTGTCCGGCGCTTTTTTTGAAGGAAGTGGGACAAAGTCGATTCTTTGGCACACGTTCTAGAGTAACGTTCGGAAACAATAAGCGGCTGGGGCAAAAGTCCTGGCCCTTTTTTAGTGCCAGAAATATAAAATAAAAAGGGCCACACTTAAATAAGGGATGAAGGCAATTTGGTGTACTTTATGGTGGTACAAAATCGGGTAGGTCAGCAAGCAGAGACCACAGGCTAACATAATAACTTGGCCTAAACGCCAGCTACCAAATAATAGGGCGCATAGAACAAGTAAATCAACGTCCCCACAGCCGAAACTATGCGTTAGACTACTGAATAGATAAAAAATACTTGCTGTAAACAGGGCACTTTTCCAATCTAGTATTGAATGAGAATAAAAAAAACTAATGCCAGATAAATAAATTGCAAAAATTATGAAGGTTGGAAAGTGAATGGCGTGGTAAAAAAGGTCCATTAGACTGAAACAAAGACAGAAGGCCAGTAAACTTAAGCTAAAAATTAGTTGTGATCGTGTACCACTAAAATAAAAGCAACTAACACTTAATAATCCGGCAGTAATTTCGCCTAACAACAGTACTGGGGATAATCTTTTTTTGCAGTAACGGCAACGGCCTTTATTCAACGAAAAACTTAGAATCGGTATCAAGTCATTCGTGCCTAAACGGTGTTGACAGTTGTCACAGTGCGATCGGGGTGCGATAATAGATTCACCCCTAGGAACCCGCCAAGCGACAAGTGTCAAAAAAGAGCCAATAATTGTACCGATTAGAAAATATAACGTTAGCATAATAGTTAACCTCGTTTCGTTTTTTACTGTATTTATTAATAGCAATGGTGTAAATTAATTCTATTCAGGGAGTGTTCCTTTGCTAGTAAGCTAATCGTTAAATACGAAGAACAATAAAATGTCTGCCGGAAAAAGTCACCCTCGTTTCAACTTCTTATTAATAAGCTACGTAAAGGGGGTGAATTCTAGTGACCGGTTGACACGTCTATTACATCATGGTATTCTTACAAAGGTGCTTTTTGTTGAGCAGTTTTCCGCAAATGCGGACGTGCTGACTGTGAGCGACAGCACATTGTCTTCCAGATGTGTTTTCACTCTTTTTTGTTGCTTGAAACCAAGCTGAAGCAGTCGCTAAGAAGCTACTTATTTAGTTACTCATGGTATTGGAGTTTTTTGCAATTCAAAAAGAGACGCCTGGAAGTGTGGACTTAAATTTTTATATGTTAAGAAGGGAGAATGCTTTAGATGCCTACTATTAATCAATTAGTACGAAAAGGCCGTAAATCTAGAACAACAAAATCTGATGCACCTGCTTTGAATTTTGGGTACAACAGTATGAAGAAGATCCAAACGAACAACCCTGCACCACAAAAACGTGGGGTTGCCACTCGTGTCGGCACGATGACACCAAAGAAGCCTAACTCAGCATTACGTAAGTATGCTCGTGTACGCTTATCTAACTTAATTGAAGTAACAGCTTATATCCCTGGGATTGGCCATAATCTTCAAGAACATAGTGTTGTCTTAATCCGTGGCGGACGTGTTAAGGATTTACCTGGTGTCCGTTACCATATTGTTCGTGGTACTTTAGATACTGCTGGTGTTACAGATCGTAAACAAGGCCGTTCTAAATACGGTACTAAGAAACCTAAAAAATAATTAAACTGATTTAAAGTCAATTTTATTTAACTCGGGAGGTTACGTAATATGCCAAGAAAAGGCGCTGTTGCAAAACGCGACGTATTACCAGATCCAATTTACAATTCTAAATTGGTTTCCCGCTTAATTAACCGTTTGATGGTTGATGGTAAGCGCGGTACTGCGTCAACAATTCTTTATAAAGCATTTGATATTATCAAGGACTCAACTGGTAACGAACCATTAGAAGTCTTTGAAGAAGCAATGAAAAACATCATGCCTGTCCTTGAAGTTAAGGCTCGTCGTGTTGGTGGATCTAACTACCAAGTACCGATTGAAGTTCGCCCAGATCGTCGAACAACATTAGGTCTTCGTTGGTTGGTTCAATATTCACGTCAACGTGGTGAACACACTATGGATGAACGCTTAGCTCGTGAAATCATGGATGCTGCAAACAATACTGGTGCAGCAGTTAAGAAACGTGAAGATACCCATAAAATGGCAGATGCCAACCGTGCATTTGCACATTATCGTTGGTAATCTAAGTTATTTCGAAAGTAGGGCTATTATATGAGTTTTCCATATAGTAGCCCCTTTTGTTGAGATTGGTAACGTGCTTGAAAAAGCACTTAGATACTACTCCACAATTGTGGCTGAACAGGAAGCTGCCCTTTCTGGTACGTTTTGTTTACGCCACCTTTCTTAGAAATTACTCACTTAATAAATTGAAATAAAAGAGATAGTTACGCTAATTATTGAGGCTGTTTAATCAGCTTTTTAAACGAGAGGAGAAACATTCTTAAATGGCAAATACTCGTGAATTTCCATTAGAACGAACACGGAATATTGGTATCGTTGCACATATTGATGCTGGTAAGACGACTACGACTGAACGTATTTTGTACTATACCGGTAAGATTCATAAGATTGGTGAAACCCATGAAGGTGCTTCACAAATGGACTGGATGGCACAAGAACAAGAACGTGGGATTACAATCACTTCTGCTGCAACAACAGCACAGTGGAAAAATCACCGTATTAACATCATTGATACTCCAGGACACGTTGATTTCACCGTTGAAGTAGAACGTTCATTACGTGTTTTAGACGGCGCAGTAGTTGTACTTGATGCTCAGGCCGGTGTTGAACCACAAACCGAAAATGTTTGGCGTCAGTCAACAACTTATAGTGTTCCCCGGATTGTTTTTATCAATAAAATGGATAAAATCGGCGCAGATTTTGACTATTCTGTTGATACGATTAGGGATCGGCTACAAGCTAATGCATTACCTATTCAAATGCCAATTGGTGCTGAAGATAACTTCGAAGGTGTCATTGACTTAATCGAAATGAAGGCTGACCTTTATGACGAAGATGAATTAGGTACAAAATGGGACACTGTAGACGTACCTGATGAATATATGGAAGAAGCTAAAAAACGCCGTAACGCAATGATCGAGCAGTTAGCTGATATCGATGATGGCATTATGGAAAAATACCTTGAAGGTGAAGAAATCTCCAAGGATGAAATCAAAGCAGCTATTCGTAAGGCAACTTTAAACTTAGAAGCTTATCCAGTACTTGCTGGTTCAGCTTTTAAAAACAAAGGTGTTCAAATGATGCTTGATGCGGTTAACGATTTCTTACCATCACCACTTGATGTTAAGCCATACAATGCAACTAATCCTGAAACGGGTGAAAACGTTGAATTGACTGCAGGGGATGATAAAGATTTCGCTGCCTTAGCATTTAAGATTGCAACCGATCCATTCGTTGGCCGGTTAACCTTTATTCGAGTTTACTCCGGTACACTTGAATCTGGTTCGTACGTTATGAATGCAACTAAGGATACACGTGAACGTGTTGGTCGTTTACTCCAAATGCATTCAAATCACCGGACAGAAATTCCTGAAGTTTTCTCTGGTGATATTGCAGCCGCAATTGGTTTAAAGAATACGACAACTGGTGATTCTTTGACATCAGTTAAGCACCCATTGATTCTTGAATCAATGGAATTCCCAGATCCAGTTATTCAGGTTTCAATCGAACCTAAGACTAAGGCCGATCAAGATAAGATGGATGTTGCCTTACAAAAGCTTGCTGAAGAAGATCCTACTTTCAAGGCTGAAACTAATCCTGAAACTGGTGAAACTTTGATTGCCGGCATGGGCGAACTTCATTTGGATATCATTGTTGACCGGATGCGTCGTGAATTTAACGTTGAAGCAACTGTTGGTGCACCACAAGTTGCTTACCGTGAAACATTTACCAAACAGGCCTCTGCTCAAGGTAAGTTTATTCGCCAATCTGGTGGTAAAGGTCAGTATGGTGATGTTTGGGTCGAATTCACTCCTAACGAAGAGGGTGGCGGCTTTGAATTTACCGATGATATTGTTGGTGGGGTTGTTCCTCGTGAATTTATTCCAGCAGTTGAACAAGGTTTGAAAGAATCGATGGCTAACGGTGTTTTAGCTGGTTATCCATTAGTTGACGTTAAGGCTCGGCTTTATGATGGTTCTTACCATGATGTCGATTCTAGTGAAGCAGCATTTAAGATTGCCGCTTCAATGTCACTACGCGCGGCTGCTAAAAAGGCTGGCGCAGTTATCCTTGAACCAATCATGAAAGTTGAAATTGTTGCCCCAGAAGATTACTTAGGTGATGTTATGGGTCACGTTACAGCTCGTCGTGGTCGTGTTGAAGGGATGGAAGCACGTGGTAACTCGCAATTAGTTAACTCGATGGTTCCATTATCTGAAATGTTTGGTTACGCAACGACTTTACGCTCTGCAACACAGGGCCGTGGAACATTCACAATGACGTTTGATCATTATGAGGCCGTTCCTAAGTCTGTTCAAGCTGATATTATTAAGAAAAATGGCGGTACACCAGCCGAAGACTAATTCAGCAAAAGTAACTATCGCTGTACAATTAAAAGACGATTTATCTCAAGTGGATAAATCGTCTTGTCTTTTTTGTTTCTTCTATATAATATAGGGAAAGGCTAACTAATCTATAGCACCGTTGCCCCTAAAATAGATTTGAAGTGATCCAATGCCCAGGACTGTCTTTCTGGATTCAGGGTCGCCGTCGCCTGCTGGTAGACGATAATTTGGTAAGCCAAATTATAAGCGTCAACGGCAGTGTGCAGCACACAGATATCAGTATCGACACCAACCAGATTTAACGTCGTAATTTTACGTTCGCGTAAACGAAGATCTAGATCTGTCCCGGCAAAAGCACTGTAGCGAGTTTTATCAAACATATAAACGCGCTCATCATTTTGATGCTGCTCAAATCATGGTTGTAAAGCACCAAAGAATTGGCGGCCCCAAGTATTACGGACGTTATGCGTTGGAAAAAGTTTGCTTTCAGGATGGAAAGGATCATGAGGTGTATGGACGTCAGTTGGTAAAATTACCCAACTGCCTTGGTTGACGAACTGATTCGCTAATTGAATTATTTTTGGCGCTAACGCCTGAGCAGGTAAGCCGGCAGTTAAGACACCATTCTTTGCAACAAAATCGTTAGTATAATCAATAATAAGTAATGCTTCATTTTCATGTGCCAATTGAATCACCTCTAGTTTAAAGTTGTGCTAAGCATACGAAGGATAGTAGTTACTGTCAAGTAATATTAGTCAAAGTTAAAAACATATGGTACACTAGCAAGCGTTGTCCATTGATTTGAAATTTAAATATTGATTTTACGAGAAAAGTCTTGTCAGATAATTTATTTTCTTGTACAATAGACAAGGTGCTAATTTTGAAGAGTTAGTATCCCTGTATTAATGGAATACAGGAGCTTAGATGTGAAAGGTTGCGACACACCCGGCTGCTTTGCCATGGCGGGCGTGTTGGGAATTTTCACGGAGCAAGTTCATTTTTAAAACGAACGAAGGAGGGAAAAACATGGCAAAACAAAAGATTCGGATTCGGTTAAAAGCATACGAACATCGTGTTTTAGACCAATCTGCTGAAAAGATTGTTGAAACGGCAAAACGGACGGGCGCTACAATTTCAGGTCCTATTCCATTGCCAACCGAACGGACACTTTATACAGTGCTTCGTGCAACACATAAGTTTAAAGACTCACGTGAACAATTTGAAATGCGCACTCACAAGCGTTTAATCGATATTGTTAACCCAACACCCAAAACTGTTGATGCGTTAATGAAGCTCGATTTACCAAGTGGTGTGGATATCGAAATTAAACTATAGTTCAAATACATTTATATTGGAGGTGTACTCATGACCAGAAAAGGAATCTTAGGAAAAAAAGTAGGTATGACGCAAGTCTTTACTGAATCAGGTGAATTAATCCCAGTTACAGTTGTTGAAGCAACACCTAACGTTGTGTTGCAAGTTAAGACAGTTGAATCTGATGGTTACGAAGCTATTCAAGTAGGTTATCAAGATAAGCGTGATGTGTTAGCAAACAAGCCTGCTAAGGGTCATGTAGCAAAAGCTAAAACTGCTCCTAAGCGCTTCATTCGCGAATTTCGCGACGTTGCTTTAGGAGATATCAAAGTTGGAGACGAAATCAAAGTTGATACTTTCGAAGCCGGCGAAATCGTCGACGTAACGGGTACAACTAAGGGTCATGGTTTCCAGGGTGTTATTAAAAAGAATAACCAACACCGTGGACCTATGGCGCATGGTTCTCGTTATCATCGTCGTCCTGGTTCATTGGGTGCCATCATTAACCGTGTTTTCCCCGGCAAGCAATTACCAGGTCGCATGGGTAATAACACTGTAACAATTCAAAACTTAGAAATCGTACGTGTTGATACAGATCGCAATGTTATCTTAGTTAAAGGGAATGTTCCTGGTTCTAAGAAATCATTGATTACGATCAAGAATGCTGTTAAAAACACAGCAAAATAATAGCGGAAGGGAGGATTTCTAAATGCCAACTGTAGCATTATACAAGCAAGATGGCAGCCAAAATGGCGACGTTACTTTAAACGACGACATTTTTGGTATTGCCCCTAATGAAAATGTCGTTTTTGATGCCATTTTGATGCAACGTGCATCATTACGCCAAGGTACACACGCTGTTAAGAACCGTAGCGCTGTACGTGGCGGTGGTCGCAAGCCATGGCGTCAAAAGGGTACTGGTCGTGCTCGTCAAGGTTCAATTCGTTCACCACAATGGCGTGGCGGTGGTACGGTCTTTGGCCCAACACCTCGTTCATATAGTTATAAATTACCTAAGAAGGTTCGTCGCTTAGCAATTAAGTCTGTTTTATCGCAAAAGGTTATTGATGAAAACGTAGTTATCGTTGATGCCTTGAGTTTTGAACAACCAAAAACAAAACTTTTTGCTGAAGCACTTAAAAACTTAGATGTACAAACAAAAGCATTAGTAGTTCTTGAAGACGGCAATGATCAGGCTGCACTAGCTGCACGCAACTTACCAAATGTAACGGTTATCCCTGCAAATGGTGTTAACGTGTTAGATGTTGTAGCTAACGATAAATTAATCCTGACTCAAGCTGCTCTCACTCAAGTAGAGGAGGCTCTTGCATAATGGAAGCACGCGATGTTGTTTTACGTCCAATGGTTACTGAAGCTTCAATGGCCAAAATGGATGATAAAAAATATACTTTTGAAGTTGATGTGCGCGCAAACAAGACGCAAGTCAAATATGCGGTTGAAGAAATTTTTGATGTTAAAGTTAAAAACGTTAATATCATGAACGTTCGCGGCAAAAAGAAACGTCAAGGCCAATTTGTTGGTTTGACTAAAAAACGCCGTAAAGCAATTGTTGCTTTAACAGCAGATTCAAAAGATATTAAGATTTTTGAAGACTAATAATTAAACGAAAATAAAAATTTAGGAGGGAAAAACGTGGGTATTAGAGTATACAAACCAACTACCAATGGTCGTCGTAATATGACTGGCTCCGATTTTGCCGAAATTACAAAGACAAAACCAGAAAAGTCATTGACGGAATACACCACAAAGACGGCTGGTCGTAACAATTACGGCCATATTACCGTTCGCCATCGTGCTGGCGGTCATAAACGTCAATATCGTCTGATTGATTTTAAACGTCAAAAAGATGATGTCCCAGCAATTGTTAAAGCAATTGAATATGATCCGAACCGTTCGGCTAATATCGCTTTACTACAATACGAAGATGGGGTTAAAGCTTACATCCTAGCACCAAAAGGACTAGAAGTTGGTACAAGGATTCAATCAGGTGTTGATGTTGATATCAAGCCCGGTAATTCTTTACCACTAACTAACATTCCAGTTGGTACTGTTATTCATAACATTGAATTAAAGCCAGGTCATGGCGGTCAGCTAGTTCGTTCTGCTGGCGCTTCAGCCCAGGTCTTAGGTAAAGAAGGCAAATACGCCTTGGTTCGCTTAGGTTCTGGTGAAGTTCGTATGATTCTCCTTGTTAACCGTGCAACAATTGGTTCTGTCGGTAATGAACAACATGAGTTGATCAATATCGGTAAGGCCGGTCGTAAACGTTGGATGGGCATTCGCCCAACTGTTCGTGGTTCTGTAATGAACCCTAACGACCATCCACATGGTGGTGGTGAAGGTAAAGCACCTATCGGCCATCCATCTCCAATGTCACCATGGGGTAAGAAAACCCTTGGTAAGAAAACGCGTAACGTTCGCAAGCAATCATCTAAATTCATTGTACGTGGACGTAAACGTGGTAAACATTAATTTTAAACTGAGCTATTTTAGAATAATTAATGCTGAAAAGGAGGTTTCATAATGAGTCGGAGCTTAAAAAAAGGACCATTCGCCGATGAACATTTATTGAAAAAAATTGCTGCGCAAGCAGACCAAGATAAAAAATCTGTTATTAAAACCTGGTCACGTCGTTCTACGATTTTCCCAAGTTTTATTGGTTATACAATCGCAGTTTATGACGGACGGAAACATGTCCCAGTTTTCATTCAAGAAGACATGGTCGGCCATAAATTAGGCGAATTTGCACCAACACGTACGTTCCACGGTCATTCAGGCGACGATCGCCGTACGGCTGCTAAATAAGCGAGAGGAGGATAAAATATGTCAGAACAAGTTACTGAAGCACGTGCAATTGCTAAAACTGTTCGGATCGCGCCTCGTAAAGCTCGCTTAGTGGTTGATTTGATCCGGGGTAAAAGTGTTGCTGATGCAATTGCGATTCTGAAGTTTACGCCTAGAGCTGCTTCACCAATCGTTACTAAAGTATTGAATTCAGCTATTGCCAATGCTGAAAACAACTTCGACTTAGATGCTGAAAACTTGGTTGTAGCACAGGCCTTTGTTGATGAAGGACCAACGTTAAAACGTTTCCGTCCTCGTGCCAAGGGTTCTGCTTCACCAATTAATAAACGAACAAGTCACGTCACCGTCGTTGTAGCTGAAAAATAAGGAGGGATAACGCGTGGGTCAAAAAATTAATCCACTTGGTTTACGAGTAGGTATTTCTCGTGACTGGGATGCAAAATGGTATGCCGAAAAAGATTACGGCACACTTTTAAATGAAGACTTAAAAGTACGTAGTTTCATCAGCAAGCGTTTAGCTGACGCCTCTGTCTCCCGAGTTGAGATTGAACGTGCAGCAAACCGCGTTAATATTTCAATTCATACTGGTAAACCTGGTATGGTAATTGGTAAAGGCGGTTCTGAAGTTGAAACTTTACGTAAACAATTAAATAATTTAACTGGTAAACGAGTTCACATCAACATTGTTGAAATTAAACAACCTGATTTGGATGCTCATCTTGTTGGCGAAAGTATTACACAACAGCTTGAAGGTCGTGTCGCTTTTCGCCGTGCTATGAAGCAAGCTATTCAACGCACAATGCGTGCTGGTGCTCATGGTATTAAGACAATGGTATCTGGTCGTTTAAACGGTGCTGATATTGCCCGTAAGGAAATGTATTCAGATGGAACTGTTCCATTGCATACACTACGTGCCGATATTGATTATTCATGGGATGAAGCTAAAACGACTTATGGTCAACTTGGCGTTAAAACATGGATTTATCGTGGCGATATTTTACCAGGCCAAACACATGGTGATTCTTTAAAAGATAATGCACCATCAGCAAATAACCGTGGCGGCAATCGTCGTAACAATAACCGTGGCGGCAACCGCAACAATAACGGTCGTAACAATAACAACCGTAATAATGGAGCGAAGGGAGGAAACTAAACATGTTAGTACCAAAACGTGTAAAATTCCGTCGTGAATTTCGTGGCCACATGCGTGGTGAAGCGAAAGGCGGTAAGACAGTTGCCTTTGGCGATTATGGTTTGAAGGCTCTTGATTCTTCATGGATCACGAACCGTCAGATCGAAGCAGCGCGTGTTGCAATGACACGTCACATGAAGCGTGGTGGGCGAGTATGGATTCGAATCTTCCCCCACAAATCATATACTGAAAAAGCTATTGGTGTCCGGATGGGTTCTGGAAAAGGTACGCCAGCTGGCTGGGTATCTCCAGTTAAACGTGAAAAAATCATGTTTGAAGTCGGCGGCGTTACTGAAGAAGTTGCACGTGAAGCACTACGGCTTGCTTCGAATAAATTACCAATTCGGACCAAGGTTGTAAAACGTGAGGAAGTAGGTGGCGAATCAAATGAAGGCTAAAGAAATTAAAGACTTAACCACTGCTGAAATGCTTGACCGCGAAAAAGAATACAAAGAAGAATTATTTAATCTTCGTTTCCAATTAGCTACTGGCCAGTTGGAAAATACAGCTCGTTTAAAACAAGTTCGCAAAAATATTGCTCGTATTAAGACAGTATTGCGCCAACAAGAATTAAACCAAGACTAGTCGCGATACAACCACTTTTGGAATAGGAGGTCAAACATTTTGAGCGAAAACAATGAAACACGTAACGCAAGGAAAGTCGTTCAGGGTCGTGTTGTTTCTGATAAAATGGATAAAACCATTACAGTAGCTGTCCAAACAGTTAAGCAACATGCAACTTACGGCAAGCGTATCCGTTATACTAAAAAGTATTACGCACATGATGAAAAGAATGAAGCGCAAACTGGTGACATCGTTCGAATTATGGAAACTCGTCCGTTGTCTGCTAAGAAACGGTTCCGCTTAATTGAAATCGTTGAAAAAACGGTTATTTTATAAATCTGAATTATTAACGAAGGGAGGACCTTTCCGTGATCCAACAAGAAAGTCGTTTAAAAGTCGCTGATAATTCTGGTGCTCGTGAGATTTTAACCATCAAAATTTTAGGCGGTTCACGCGTAAAGACAGCGAATATCGGTGATATTATCGTTGCAACGGTTAAACAAGCAACACCAGGTGGCGTTGTCAAAAAAGGTGACGTCGTAAAGGCGGTCATTGTTAGAACTAAAACTGGTGCCCATCGCACTGACGGTTCATACATTAAATTTGACGAAAATGCAGCTGTTATTATTAACGCTGATAAGAGTCCACGAGGAACACGTATCTTTGGACCTGTTGCACGCGAATTACGTGACAGCAACTTCATGAAGATTGTTTCCTTAGCACCCGAAGTACTTTAATTAACAATCTTTATAAAGAAGGAGGCTATTCCATGTTCGTAAAGACAGGCGACAAAGTTCGTGTCATTAGTGGTAAGGATAAGGGCAAAGAAGGTTCCGTTACAAAGGCTTTCCCTAAAACTGACCAAGTAATCGTTGAAGGTGTACATGCAATCAAAAAGCATCAAAAACCAACGAACGATAACCCTCAAGGCGGCATTGTAGAACAAAATGCGCCAATTCACGTTTCAAACGTAATGTTACTTGATCCTGAAACCAACGAACCAACCAAAGTTGGCTACAAAGTTGAAGACGGTAAAAAAGTACGCGTTTCTAAAAAAACTGGCAAAGTTATCGATAAATAACTTTTGTTGAAAGGAGGAAAACAACTAATGGCTAATCGCTTAAAAGAAAGATATGTTAAAGAAATTACCCCTGCTATGATGGAAAAGTTCAATTACACTTCTGTTATGCAAACTCCTAAGGTTGACAAGATCGTGTTGAACATGGGTGTTGGTGATGCTGTTTCAAATGCTAAAAACTTGGACCATGCTGTTGAAGAATTAGCGTTGATTTCAGGCCAACAACCATTGATCACAAAAGCAAAGAAATCGATTGCCGGTTTCCGTTTGCGTGAAGGTATGTCAATCGGTGCTAAAGTAACGTTACGTGGTGAACGTATGTATGACTTCTTAGATAAGCTCATCAACGTATCCTTACCACGTGTTCGTGATTTCCATGGCGTCAGTAAAAAATCTTTTGACGGTCGTGGTAACTTTACATTAGGTGTCCGTGAACAATTGATTTTCCCAGAAATCGATTATGATAAAGTTGATAAAGTTCGTGGGTTAGATATCGTTATTGTGACTACAGCAAATAGCGATGAAGAATCACGTGAACTATTAACTCAAATCGGAATGCCATTTGCAAAATAAAGGAGGTAAATATCTTGGCTAAAAAATCAATGGTAGCAAAGCAACAACGTCCTGCTAAATTCTCATCACAAGCTTATACACGTTGTGAACGTTGTGGTCGTCCGCATTCTGTATATCGCAAATTCCATTTATGCCGGATCTGCCTTCGTGAATTAGCACATGCTGGTCAAATTCCTGGCTTGAAGAAAGCTAGCTGGTAAAAAAGTCTAACTCAAAGGAGGGTAATTTAATGGTCATGACTGATCCAATTGCAGACTATCTAACTCGTATTCGTAACGCCAACATGGTGCGTCACGAATCTCTAGAAGTTCCTGCTTCAAATATGCTTCGTAGTATTTCAGAAATTTTAAAACGCGAAGGTTTTATTCGTGATTTTGAATACATTGAAGACGACAAACAAGGTTTAATTCGTGTATTTTTAAAATATGGTAAAAACAATGAACGTGTTGTCACTGGTTTGAAACGTATTTCAAAACCAGGTTTACGTGCGTACGTTAAGGCTGATGCTGTACCGAAGGTTTTAAACGGCTTAGGTATTGCAATTCTTTCTACTGCTGAAGGTGTTCTCACCGATAAAGAGGCACGTGCAAAGAACGTCGGCGGCGAAGTACTAGCTTATATCTGGTAATTATTTTTTAAACAAGGAGGTGTAACACGTGAGTCGTATTGGTTATAAAGTCATTGAAGTTCCTGAAAAAGTAACCGTTACTCGTGAGGGTGAAACCGTTACTGTTAAAGGACCAAAAGGTGAATTAACGCGCGAATTTAATCCATTAATTTCTATTACAATAGAAGGTAATAAGATTAGTTTTGAACGTGTTGATAACAGTAAAAAGGGCCGCGAATTACATGGTACAATGCGTGCCAATTTGGCAAACATGGTTGAAGGCGTAACTGATGGCTTCACTAAGAAGTTAAAATTAGTTGGTGTCGGGTACCGTGCACAACTACAAGGTAAAAAACTCGTTTTAAACGTTGGTTACTCTAACCCCGTTGAAATGGCAATTCCTGAAGGTTTAAGTTTAGAAGTACCTTCAAACACTGAAATTAACGTTTCTGGTATTTCTAAGCAAGATGTTGGTGAATTTGCTGCTGTAATCCGTAGCGTTCGCTCACCTGAACCTTATAAAGGTAAAGGAATTCGTTACGTCGATGAATATGTTCGTCGTAAAGAAGGTAAAACAGGTAAATAATGCAGCTTAAACAGCTGAAACAATAATTTTAAGAGGTGAACATTGTGATTTCGAAACCAGACAAAAATAAGACACGTCAAAAGCGTCATTTACGTGTTCGTGGTAAGATCTCTGGTACTGCTGAGCGCCCACGCTTGAATATTTATCGTTCTAATAAAAACATCTACGCGCAATTAATTGATGACGTAGCGGGTGTGACGCTAGCAAGTGCCTCGACATTAGATAAAGAAGTTAGCGAAGGAGCAAAAACCGAGCAGGCTACCGCCGTTGGTGCACTAGTTGCAAAGCGTGCTGTTGCTAAGGGCTTGAAAGATGTTGTCTTCGATCGTGGCGGCTATTTATATCATGGCCGTGTTCAGGCTTTGGCTGAAGCTGCACGCGAAAACGGACTAGATTTCTAGGAAAAGGAGGAAAACCCATTTATGACTACAACGTTTATTGATCCAAACAAATTGGATTTGGAAGATAATGTCGTTTCGATTAACCGTGTAACAAAAGTTGTTAAAGGGGGCCGTCGCCTTCGTTTCGCAGCAATCGTTATTGTTGGTGATCGTAATGGACATGTTGGCTTTGGTACTGGTAAAGCACAAGAAGTTCCTGAAGCTATTCGAAAAGCAGTTGAAGACGCAAAGAAGAACCTGATCGAAGTACCGATTGTTGGGACAACTGTTCCTCATGAAGTCATTGGTCGTTTTGGTGGTGGTCGTGTTTTGATCAAGCCTGCTATTGCTGGTTCTGGGGTTGCTGCTGGTGGCGCTGTCCGTGCTATCATGGAACTTGCCGGTGTTCAAGATGTTACAAGTAAGTTCTTAGGCTCTCACACACCAATTAATGTGGTCCGCGCTACTATTGAAGGTTTAAAGACGTTACGTCGTGCTGATAAAGTAGCAGAACTTCGTGGTATTCCAGTCGATCAATTAGAAAACTAGGAGGGGCGAAATTCATGGCACAATTAAAAATTACTTTAAAGCGCACTGTCGCACATCGTAAGCCAGCTCATCGCCGGATTGTTAAAGCTTTAGGACTTGGCCGTGTTGATAGCTCAGTTGTATTGCCTGATAACCCAGCAATTCGTGGACAAATCTTTAAGATTGCCTACTTGCTGGACGTTGAAGTAGCTAAATAAATTATAAGGAGGTGCGCACGCAATGGAATTGCATAATTTAAAACCAAGTGAAGGTTCACGTCAAATACGTAATCGTGTTGGCCGTGGTACTTCATCCGGTAACGGTAAAACTGCTGGCCGTGGCCAAAAAGGTCAAAAGGCTCGTAGTAAGGTACGTTTAGGCTTTGAAGGTGGCCAAATGCCTTTATTCCGTCGTATGCCAAAACGCGGCTTTACGAATATTAATCGTAAAGAATATGCACTGGTTAGTCTTGACGACTTAAATCGTTTTGACAACGGTACAGAAGTAACACCAGAATTATTAATTGAATCTGGCTTACTTAAGAAGCAAAAAGCTGGCGTTAAGCTATTGGCAAACGGCGAAGTCACTAAAAAATTAACAGTTAAAGTTAGCAAAGCATCGATGGCTGCTAAAAAAGCTGTCGAGGCCGCTGGCGGTAAAATTGAGGTGATTTAATGCTGTCGACCATCAAAAATGCTTGGCAAGTAAAAGATATTCGTAACCGAATAATTTTTACTTTAGGCATTTTGTTTATTTTCCGGCTTGGAACGGAAATAACGGTTCCCGGCGTTAATGCCAAGGCACTGACGTCGATTGCTTCGTCAGGATTAGTTAGCATGTTAAACATGTTTGGTGGTGGTGGTTTAACAAACTATTCCATCTTTTCAATGGGGGTTTCACCATTCATTACCGCACAGATTGTTATTCAGTTATTACAAATGGATATTGTGCCTAAATTTGTTGAGTGGAGCAAACAAGGGGAAGTTGGTCGACGTAAATTAAATCAAGTAACACGCTACTTAACTATTGTATTAGCGTTTGTTCAATCAATTGGGATTACGGCCGGTTTTAATGCGTTAAGTGGGCTTGGCTTAGTTAAACACCCAAATATCCAAACATACGTTATGATTGGGATCATCTTAACGGGTGGTACCATGTTAGTAACTTGGATGGGTGAACAAATAACTGATAAAGGTATTGGTAATGGTGTTTCTATGATCATCTTTGCTGGTATTGTTGCCCGAATTCCTACGGGGATTCAACAACTTTATCAAGAATGGTTTGGCACTAATCCTGATACTGCACAGTTCTGGTTATACGTGCTCTATTCGGTTTTGTTATTTGTTGCTATTTTAGCTGTTGTTATAGTTGTTACTTGGGTTCAGCAGGCCAATCGGAAGATTCCAATTCGCTATACGCGAAGAGTAACCGACGCCGGGGATCAAAGTTATTTACCACTTAAAGTCAATGTGGCTGGTGTTATCCCAGTTATTTTTGCAAGTTCGTTTATTGCAACGCCACAAACAATTCTTCAAGCTTTCCAGGGTACGCATTCTGAAGATACTTGGTTCCAAGTTATGACCCAAATTTTCAGTATGACAACTGTTCCTGGTTCCATTCTTTATACTTTGTTGATTATTGTTTTTACTTTTTTCTACGCTTTTGTTCAGGTCAATCCAGAAAAGGTTGCAGACAATTTGCAAAAGCAAGGTAGTTACATTCCTAGTGTTTGGCCGGGTAAGGAGACCCAGAAGTATATTTCTGGGACTTTGATGCGACTTAGCACGGTTGGTTCAGTCTTTCTTGGTGTTGTAGCTTTACTACCAATTTTGGCCGCCAATATTTGGAATTTACCAGAATCAATCGGTTTAGGCGGAACTAGTTTGTTGATTGTTGTTGGTGTTGCACTCGATTCGTCACGCCAAATTGAAGGATTGATGATGAAACGACATTATGTTGGTTTCATTCGTTAAAGAAAGTGTGTTGAAGTGTTCACTTTGACACTTTCTTTATAATCTTGAAAGGGGAAAATTATGAACCTCATTTTAATGGGACTGCCAGGTGCCGGTAAAGGGACTCAGGCAGAACGGATTATTGATACTTATCATATTCCACATATTTCCACAGGTGACATGTTCCGTGCAGCAATGAAAGATCAGACTGAACTTGGTCTTAAGGCAAAAAGTTTTATTGATAAGGGCGAACTTGTTCCTGATGAAGTAACAAATGGTATTGTGAAAGATCGTTTAGGAGAGGCCGACACAAAAGTTGGTTATTTACTAGATGGTTTTCCAAGACAAATTAGTCAAGCTGAAGCGTTAGAGGCGATTACGGCCGAGTTGAATAAACCATTAGATGGTGTTATTAACATCGATGTTGATCCAGCATCATTAATGGAACGTTTAACTGGACGCTTCATTTGTAAGACTTGTGGTGCAACTTACCATAAAGTTTATAATCCACCTAAGGTTGCAGGGACTTGTGATCGCTGTGGTGGACATGACTTTTTCCAACGTGATGACGATAAGCCAGCGACGGTAAAAAATCGTTTGGCAGTCAACGAGAAAATGAACACACCCTTGTTGGATTTTTATAGCAAGAAGAATTTACTTTTCAACGTTGATGGTAATCGGGACATCGATGAGGTTTTTCAGGATATTCGTAAAGTTCTTGATCCATTAGCCGGTAAATAAGTGTGACGAGTGATCTGCTAACTTGCGTCATAAGAGTCCTTTTGCTATAATGGGCAAGGTTATCTTTTCGAACTAGCCAAAGTCTAATTCGGACGTTGGCTTAATAAGAAAGGGTGAGTGCGCTAGCTCTCACCATTTTTATGTGTTGAATTGATGTGGTATAAAAGTCCTTAGCGCTTGCAATGAGCGCAATGGCTTTTGTCAATTGCGCAGCCTGTTTTCAGCAAGTTGCAACCCTAATATAACTAAGGAGGTACTTTTGCGTGGCGAAAGATGATGTGATTGAGGTTGAAGGAAAAGTTGTTGATACGTTGCCAAATGCGATGTTCAAAGTTGAACTCGAAAATAATGCAACAATCTTAGCAACGGTTTCTGGTAAGATCAGAATGCATTATATCCGGATCCTGCCGGGTGATCGGGTAACGGTTGAATTGTCACCGTATGATTTAACGCGTGGCCGCATTACCTATCGCTTTAAGTAGCATTAATGCAGGTACGAAATAAGTTACGGTTTGTCATATTGCTAATGTGTTCAGCTTTTATAGGAGGTAAAATTCATGAAAGTACGACCATCAGTACGACGGATGTGTGAACATTGCCGCGTTATTAAACGTAAGGGCCGTGTCATGATCATCTGCTCTGCTAATCCAAAGCATAAACAGCGTCAAGGTTAATATAAAAATCAATTTAATGGAGGTGTCATATTAATGGCTCGTATCGCAGGTGTTGATTTACCACGTGGTAAACGTATCGTAATCGCATTAACTTATATCTTTGGTATCGGTAATACAACTGCACAAAAAATCTTAGCTACTGCTGGCGTTTCTGAAGATGTTCGTGAAGAAGATCTTACACCAGACCAAGAAGATAAGATTCGTGCTGCTGTTGATAACGTTATGGTTGAAGGTGATCTTCGACGTAAGGTTAACTTAAATATCAAGCGGCTACAAGAGATCGGTTCATATCGTGGCATGCGTCATCGTCGTGGTTTACCAGTTCGTGGCCAAAACACGAAAAACAACGCACGTACTCGTAAGGGCAAAAAAGTATCAATTGCTGGTAGAAAGCAATAATTCGGTAAGGGAGGTTAGCAATTAATGGCAACTAGAAAAACAACACGTCGTCGCCGGGTAAAAAAGAATATTGAAGCCGGTGTCGCGCACATTCACTCTACTTTTAACAACACTTTAATTATGATCACTGACCCACAAGGCAATGCTCTTGCTTGGGCATCAGCTGGTTCATTAGGCTTTAAGGGTAGTCGTAAATCTACTCCATTTGCTGCACAAATGGCTGCAGAAAGTGCCGCAAAGGCATCAATGGAATATGGTATGAAGGCTGTCGAAGTCGCAGTTAAAGGTCCAGGCTCAGGTCGTGAAGCAGCTATTCGTTCTTTGCAAGCTACTGGTTTGGAAATTACTGCTATTCGTGACGTAACGCCAGTTCCTCATAATGGATCTCGTCCTCCGAAACGCCGTCGTGTTTAATGTGAGTACGCTTCATTTTGAGTTTAAAACTGAAACGTATTTCATATTTAAAAGACACTTCTCGTTTTGAAAGGGGTAAGAAGCTAAATGATCGAATTTGAGAAACCAAACATTACCAAAGTTGATGAAAGTACAAACTATGGTAAGTTTGTCATTGAACCGCTAGAACGTGGTTATGGGACGACTTTGGGTAATTCTTTACGGCGAATTCTATTGGCATCATTACCAGGTGCTGCCGTCACAAGTGTTCAAATTGATGGTGTTTTGCACGAATTCTCAACCATTGATGGTGTAACGGAAGATGTTACCCAGATTATTTTGAACGTAAAAAAGCTTGCTTTGAAGTTGGATTCAGATGATGATAAAACAGTCGAAATCGACGTCAAAGGTCCAGCAACAGTAACTGCTGGTGATATTGAAGCCGACAGTGATGTTGAAGTTTTGAACCCAGATCTTTATATTTGCACTGTCGCTAGTGGTGGACATTTCCACGCACGGATGACGGTTCGTAAAGGTCGTGGCTATGTCGCTGCTGAAGATAATAAGGTAGACGATATGCCGATTGGTGTTTTACCAATTGATTCGATTTATACCCCGATCAGTCGTGTTAATTATCAAGTTGAGAGTACCCGTGTTGGGCAACGCAATGATTATGATAAGTTAACATTGGATGTTTGGACGGATGGTTCTATCAATCCTCGAGAAGCCATTAGTTTGGCGGCTAAGATTTTAACCGAGCATTTGGATATCTTCGTTAATTTGACTGATGACGCTAAAAACGCTGAAATCATGGTCGAAAAAGAAGAAACGCATAAAGAGAAAATGCTTGAAATGACGATTGAAGAGTTAGATTTATCAGTACGTTCATACAATTGTTTGAAACGTGCCGGTATTAATACTGTTCAAGAGCTCACTAATAAAACTGAAGCCGATATGATGAAAGTTCGTAACTTAGGTCGTAAGTCACTTGAAGAAGTGAAAGCTAAGTTAGCTGATCTTGGTCTTTCTTTGCGTAAAGAGGACTAGTGACATTTAAGTAATATAACCAACCAAGGGAGGGAACCTGTTAATGAGTTACCGTAAATTAGGTCGCACAAGCTCACAACGTAAGGCCTTACTTCGCGATTTAACGTCTGATTTAATCATGAATGAAAAGATTACAACTACTGAAGCTCGTGCTAAGGAAGTTCGTAAAACAGCTGAAAAGATGATTACTTTAGGTAAAAAGGGTGATTTAGCTGCCCGTCGTCATGCTGCTGCTTTTGTTCGTGATGAGGTCGCTGATGTTCATGAAGAAGACGAAAACGTTGTTATTCAAACTGTCTTACAAAAATTATTTGCCGATATTGCCCCACGTTACACTGATCGTACTGGTGGTTATACCCGCATTTACAAGACAATGCCTCGTCGCGGCGATGGTGCACCAATGGTAGTTTTACAATTGGTAGACTAGTAGTTCTGCGAGACGAAGTTAAATCATAGTATGATTTAACTTAATTATGGAGGATCACTTCTGAATTGTTTTGACTAGAGTGTTATGATGTTGGTTAGTTGTTTTTCCAAGTCTAGCTCGATGGTCGGCCAGTACACGTAACCGTTTGGTGCTGTACCGGAACACAATTTGGAATGTGATTTTTTTGTGTTCAAAAAGGAGTTACGTTTAATCGTGTAGGATGACGGTTAAACGTAACTCCTTTTTTACTGAATAAATACTTAGACAACTTTTCGAAGTTAATTTATAATCCCGTTAAAAATTAGAACGTAAACGGCCTAAGTATGATATTATTGAAACATTAATATGCAAGGAGACTGTTTAATTTTTAATTGTATTTTCTTGTGAAATTCGGAAGTCAGAATAATGTTGGTTGACTTTATGGTTAAAACTTAGTCAAGGTATTTAATTAGTATTTTTTAAGATTGACCAATTGGCCTAATAGACAATTATTTTATTTAATGACTTCTTTAAATAAAGGTGAGTTTAAGATTGGCGAAAATTATTGACGTAACAAACTTAAATTACCGCTACCCGCAGCAAACGGAACATCCGGCGTTGAAAGATGTTAATTTTTCAGTTGATCAGGGTGAGTGGGTGGCTATTATTGGTCATAACGGTAGCGGAAAATCAACGCTTGCCAAATCAATTGATGGGCTATTACCGATTGGCGAAGGTGATTCTGGAACCATCAAAGTAGGTGGGATAACCTTAACTGAAGATAGTGTTTGGGATATCCGCAAAAAAATCGGAATGGTATTTCAAAACCCAGACAATCAATTCGTTGGCGCAACGGTTGAGGATGATGTGGCTTTTGGTTTAGAAAATCACGGAATGCCCCGTGAAGAGATGGTGACCCGGGTTCATGAGGCATTAAAACGTGTGCGCATGCTTGAATTTGCTAAACGGGAACCAGCACGTCTATCTGGTGGGCAGAAGCAACGAGTTGCCATCGCAGGTGTTATTGCCCAGCAGCCGGATATTATCATTTTGGACGAGGCAACGAGTATGTTGGACCCTGAAGGACGGGTTGAGGTTTTAGAAATTGTTCGAAAGTTAAAAGAAGAAGAAAACATGACCGTTTTATCGATTACTCACGATATTGATGAGACTGAAAATGCTAATCGAATTATTGTCCTGGATGATGGACAATTACAAGAATCAGGTACCCCGGAAAAAATTTTTGCTTACGGTAATCGGCTAATTGCAATGGGTCTTGATGTTCCTTACGCCGAGCGTTTACGAACGGCATTACGTAAGCGTGGTACTATCGTTCCTGCGCAATATTTAAATGAAGAAGGGATGGTTGATTGGTTATGGACATCACATTTAAAGATGTAGGCTACACCTATCAAGTTGGAACTCCCTTTGAGAGTCGTGCGTTACACGAGATTAATTTAACTTTACGCGATCATGCTTTTACGGCTATTATTGGCCATACAGGTAGTGGAAAATCAACGTTGGTGCAGCATCTCAACGCATTACTAAAACCAACTAGTGGGACTGTGACGATTGGCGACCGGGTCATTACTCCAGAAACCAATAACAAAAATTTAAAACCCATTCGGCAAAAAGTCGGGATGGTTTTTCAATTTCCTGAAAGTCAATTATTTGAAGAGACAGTAGCAAAAGACATTGCCTTTGGACCGATGAACTTTGGTGTTAGTGAAGAGGAATCGTTAAAGCGAGCTAAAGAGATGGTTCAGCTGGTTGGACTTAAAGATGCCGTTTTGGAACGTTCACCCTTTGATCTTTCTGGTGGTCAAATGCGCCGGGTGGCAATTGCCGGTGTTTTAGCAATGAAACCAGAAGTTTTAATTTTAGATGAGCCCACAGCCGGATTAGATCCAGAGGGTCGGCGGGACATAATGGGAATGGTTCAGCGGCTGCATCAAGAAAATCAATTAACGGTTATTTTAATTACCCATTTAATGGAAGATGTGGCAAATTATGCTGATCAAGTGGTCGTCATGGAAAATGGTGGCGTGGTTAAAGTCGGAACACCGCGCGAGGTTTTTAGTAACGTTCAATGGTTGCGGGATAAACAATTAGGTGTTCCCGAGACAGCTGCATTTGCGGACCAATTAATTAAAAAGGGTTTTCAGTTTAAGCAGATGCCATTAACCGAAACTGAGTTGGCCGACGAGTTGTTACCACAATTACCACAGGCCGGGAGGAACGATAATGTCGAATAAATTATTATTGGGACGTTTTATTCCGGGTGATTCAATAGTTCACCGATTAGATCCACGAGTTAAGTTGTTAATGAGTTTTTATTTTGTTGGGATTATCTTTCTTGCAGATAATTGGCAAACTTATCTTTTCTTGTTTCTTTTCACAATGGTTGCAATTTTATTAACGAAAATAAAGCTAGGTTTTTTTATTAAGGGCGTTCGGCCTTTGATTTGGCTGATTCTATTCACTGTTTTACTGCAAATGTTATTTTCAAGCGGTGGAACAGTCTACTGGTCCTGGGGGCCAATTGTCATTTCTAGTTACGGTGTTGTTAACGGGATTTATATTTTTATGCGTTTTGTGTTAATTATCTTTATGTCAACTTTATTAACTTTGACGACACCGCCACTATCTTTGGCCGATGCGATTGAGTCACTTTTGAAGCCACTAAAAGTCATTCACTTTCCCGTTTATGAAGTTGCCTTAATGCTGTCAATTGCGTTACGTTTTGTGCCAACTTTAATGGACGAAACGGAAAAAATTATGAATGCGCAACGTGCACGGGGAGTCGATTTTGGGGAAGGTAATATTTTCCAACAAATGCGAGCAATTGTACCATTGCTAATTCCTTTGTTTGTAAGCTCCTTTAACCGCGCCGAGGATCTAGCAACGGCAATGGAGGCCCGCGGCTATCAAGGTGGTGAGGGGCGGAGTAAGTACCGTGTTCTTTCGTGGCAACTTGCGGATAATTTAACGATACTTGCTTTTGCCTTAGTAACCGTTGTTTTAGTAATCTTACGTTGATGATAATTTGTGAGGTGGGATTTAGCGCCCATTCTCTTTTTTTATGAGAAGGGACGGATAAAATTAATGGTGGTACGTTATAAAGTTACGTTGGCGTATGATGGTACCCAATTCGCTGGTTTCCAGCTACAGCCTAATCAGCGCACAGTTCAAGGTGTTATCGAAAAAGCATTAATGATAATGGCAAAGTCTTCACGAATTCCAGTCAGTGGGTCTGGACGAACCGATTCCGGTGTCCACGCCCTGGGCCAGGTAATTCATTTTGACTTTCCATTTTTACTGCCCGCCGAAAAAATGTTAAAGGCGCTTAATAGTTTGTTACCTTTGGATGTTAAGGTTGTCGCTTGTGAAATAGCTGAATCTAATTTTCATGCACGCTATAATACGACTGGTAAAAAGTATCGCTACCGTGTTAACCTTGATTATTATACAAATCCTTTTACACGTTTTTACACGGGTCACTGGAAGTATAGTTTAGACGTTAAAAAAGTCCAAATTGCGGTTAAAGATTATATTGGAACCCATGACTTTACCAGTTTTGCGGCATCAGGGGGCAGTATTAAAAACAAGGTTCGAACCATTTATGCCTCAACGGTTCACTTTGACCAACCGAATAACGAGCTTATTTTTGAGTTCTATGGTGATGGCTTTTTGTACAATATGGTCCGAATTATGGTTGGTGTTTTGCTGGAGATCGGTAATGGGCGACGAGCATTACATGATATTCCTCGACTTTATGCAGTTAAGGATCGCAGACAGGCTCGGCTTACGGCAGCAGCGAGTGGGCTGTACCTCGAAAAAGTTTATTATGGTGATGGGCCTGCCGATCAAATTAAATGAGATTACGATTTTAATTTGATGATCTTTTTCTTGTAAATCTTGACAAGTAAGTGATAAGCGGTAAAATGTGGAGGTTTAGTGCAATAATATAGTAGGCGTTTTATGGAGAATTTCTACTTATTTGGACAATATCTTGTAAATCTTTAATATAGATTTGGTATTTGCGCGCTCTTCGGATAAACTTTTAGTAGATAAAGTAAGCTATCGCAATGAAATTGATGGAGGTATTTCATGAACGAAACGTTGGATTTAGAACATATTTTAGGTATTTTACGGAAACACGTAAAGACTATTGTTTGGTCAACAGTCTTGGTCACCGCGTTGGCCTTTATAATTACTTTCTTTTTTTTGGGTCTCTGTCAAATCGTATTGGTGGAGATTTTGAACGGCACATTCACTTCGGTGAATGTGCTTTTTGTT